>NZ_MAQZ01000124.1:0-12526 GCF_001756285.1 Frankia sp. CgMI4 | reverse complement strand
ATGAACTAGTGGGCATGAAGGTCGGTGTGAATCAGCCGGTTCCCGGCCACGGCGTCGACTACAGCGCCCGCGTGGACGGCCGCGGTGGCTACGTCCCAATCGGGGAAAACTCTAGCTGGAAGCGTTTTTAGATCCTCCCACCAACCCGTGTTGCGCCATCGATCGGAAAGCGAGCGCAGACCCTCGCCGGTCCRGCGGGAGATGTCGTTGACGACGTCCCGGACGCGGGGTAGGTCAGGAGAGCCGGGGATGAGGTCCGCTGGTTGGCCGGTCGCATGCTCGAAGCCAACCAGCAGCCAGTCATCGACCTGGCATGCGAACCGTGGACTCGGCGTGATTCCTGCGGCGAGGTGTCCGAACGTGTGCTCGTTACGGAGCCAGCGTGCTCGCCGGCCGCCGCCGTGGACGCCTTTGACGACCAGCCGCTGCTCACCCGCATCCACGACCGCGGCGAGGTCGCAGCCGTCCCCGACGTCCACCGAGTCGGCGGACGTGACGGGTCCGGTCTGCGCCTCAACCGCGTCGCGGACCTGCGTCGGCAGATCATTCCACTTCATGGGAAGTTCGACTCCGCTACTTGGGGACCCGGCTGCCCTTATTTTCGTCGCCGTCCTTGCCGCTTGCCGAGCAGTTGCCCTCGTCGGAGCATGTGGAGCACTTCGCCCACAGTTCGTGGTCGACGGCGTACCCGGCCTGTTGCATCAGGGTGATCGTACGAGCGTGCCTGGCTGCGCTGATGCTGCGGTCGGGTGGCGCGTCGTCGGGCACGTGGTGGATGAAGTGGYCGGCGACCTGCCGGCAGAACAGCTTGTACTCCTTGGTGTGCAGCAGAAAGGTGTGCCAGCCCAGGTCGATGGTGTGGCTGGGCACATGCGGCGTGTCCGGGTCCTCGCCGCACGCGGCGAGGAAGGCCAGAGCCCGGAGGCACCGACCACCATCGGCGCGCGTACCCGTTCGTGTCGCCGTTACCGGGGCATGACCCTTGAGACCCTTGCCGGCCTGACTGGCCTGTCCAAAGTATCGCAGTCGAGCGGGGCGACGGCGGGAAGGCACCCGAGATCATGCGTGGTGTGGATACGTCGGTGCTCGGTTCCGGACGTYGCCGCGCACAGTTCCTCACCGATTTCGGCCGAGGACTTGCCCAGTCGCGCGGCAAGGACAAACAAGCCCTCGCGGTACTCCGCGAAGCGGAACGGCTCGCGCCAGAGCTGGTCCGGACTCACCCGCTCGTGCGGGAGACTGTTGCCGTCATGCTCCAGCGTGCCAGAGCGAACGTCGGAGGACGTGATCTACGCGGACTGGCCTACCGAATGGGCATCGCTTGACATAGCCACGGGCCGGCGGGATGGAGGGGAGTGGTGGACCGTTGGCCACGTGGGAGCACGGGTTGTCGGATTCGTGTCCTGTTTTCGTGTATTCGGGATTTGTGGTCCGGCTGGGCCGGGTCTGATGGGTTCAGGTCGGCGGGGCGGCGTTTCCGAGTGTTCCATCATGCCACATTTCCCCTGGGCCTCACTAGTACCGCCGCTGGGCGTATCCCGCCGGTCAGTAGCCCGCTCTCGAACGACACAGCGCCTGCCCGGTCTGGGTCAGTCCGTGGCGCTGCTGGGCGTATTCCCCCCGCCTGGTGTGATTACCATACGTTGATGGTACCTTCGACATGTTAATGCTCCCGGAAGGTGTGGTTCTGCTCGGGGTCGAGGACCTCCAGCAGCGCCGCCGTCGGGTCCCCCCGGTAGTCGGCGCCCAGCTTGTCGACCTCGTCGAGCAGCACCACCGGATTCATTGAACCCGCCTCGCGGATCGCCCGGACGATGCGGCCGGGCAGCGCGCCGACGTAGGTCCGCCGGTGACCGCGGATCTTCGCCTCGTCCCGCACGCCGCCGAGGGCGACCCGGACGAACGACCGGCCCATGGCCCGGGCGATCGACTCGCCGAGTGATGTCTTGCCGACGCCGGGCGGACCGGCGAGTGCCAGCACGGCACCGCCGCGCCGGGAGCGCCGCGGGATCCGCCGGCACGGGCGGCTTCGACGGCGGCTCGGATCTCACCATCGGACATGTCGAGAGACACGACCATGCCCGGTAGCACGACGGCGTCGTCAATGGGCAGGACGGGCAGCACCCGGATCTGTGGCATGTGGTCCACTCTGACGTGAGGAAGTTGAGTCACTTACACTGAAGTCCTTTCAGCTTGCCGTTGTTCCCAGGGTTTATCGCTGAGGGTGAACGATTCCCGCTCGTGCCCTGATGATCAAAAAATTCGCGGGAAGGATCGAGGGTGGCCCGTGGTTGCGCGGGTTGGTAGTTGCATCTACAAGTAGAGGCRCCGGGATGAGCTGCTCGAACTGCTCGAACTGCTCGAACTGCGACCTGAGCCCGCCAGGAGGACGACATGCCTGCCGTCACCGCCGATACCGTCCGTCTGCCGCGGCTGGCTGAGCCCGTGCTCGGCGAGGTCGACCGTCCGGTGCGGAGGATGACCACCGCGCCCACCGGGTTGGAGGGCGAGGGCTTCCCGGTGCGTCGGGCCTTCGCCGGAGCACGGCTCGCCGAGCTGGATCCGTTCATCCACATGGACGAGATGGGCGCCGTCGACTACGGGCCGGGCGAGCCCAAGGGAACCCCGTGGCATCCCCACCGCGGATTCGAGACCGTCACCTACATGATCGACGGAACCTTCCAGCACCAGGACTCGCACGGCGGCGGCGGACTGATCGCAGACGGCGCCACCCAGTGGATGACCGCCGGCGCGGGCATCCTCCACATCGAGACGCCGCCGGAGGAGCTCGTCGTCAGCGGCGGCCTGTTCCACGGTGTCCAGCTCTGGGTGAACCTCCCGGCGAAGGACAAGTTCTCCCCGCCGCGGTACCAGAACCTCGAGGGTGGCCAGGTCTGCCTGGTGTCCTCACCGGACGGCGGTGCCCTGCTGCGGGTCATCGCCGGTGACACCGGGGGCCACCGGGGCCCGGGTGCCACGCATACCCCGATCTCCGTCGTCCACGCGACGCTGACCCCCGGCGCGGCGGTGCACGTGCCGTGGAACCCCGAGTTCAACGCCCTTGCCTACGTCCTCGGTGGCCGGGGGAYGGTGGGCCCGGACGCCACGGCGATCCGGGCCGGTCAGCTCGCGGTCTTCGGAACGGGGGATCTGCTCGGTGTCACCGCGGACGACCGGCAGGACGCGTCCTCGCCGAACCTCGAGGTCCTGCTGCTGGGCGGTCGGCCGATCCGGGAACACGTCGAGGTGTACGGCCCGTTCGTCATGAACACCCGGGCCGAACTGCGCCAGGCCGTCGAGGACTATCAGGCCGGCCGGCTCGGGGTCATTCCGGCGAACGCACTTATGCCGCATCGCGCCTGAACCCGACGGCATTCCGGGGTTCGGGGCGGCCGCCCGGCCCGTGCTGTCGGTGGTCCCCGAACCGGACGCCAGGCGGTCAGCCGGTGGGTTCGACCCGGCCGTCCTCGGGCCGGCCCGTCGCCCACCTCTCCTCAATGCGGCCGTACTTCCAGACCAGCAGAGCGGCGGCCCAGGTGGCGACGAACAGGCCGACGACGAAGTAGCCGACGACGTTGAGATCCAGACCCGCGATCCAGCCCCAGAACTCGCCGGTGAGATGTGCCTTCTCGGCGAGGATGCCGAGCAGTTCGACGCTGCCGATGAGGAACGCGACCGCGACGGACAGCCCGGTAATGGTGATGTTGTAGTAGAGCTTGCGGACCGGTTGGGAGAAGGCCCAGGCATAGGCGAAGTTCATGAACGAGCCGTCGATGGTGTCGAGCAGGCTCATGCCGGCGGCGAACAGGATCGGCAGGACGAGGACGGTGTACCAGGGCAGGCCGGCTCCGGCGGCGCCGGCGGCGAGGAGGAGCAGGGCGACCTCGGTGGCGGTGTCGAAGCCGAGACCGAACAGCACGCCGAGCGGGTACATCTGCCAGGGTCGGGTGACCGCCCTGGTGAAGCGGCCGAGGACGCGGTTCATCAGCCCGCGGGAGTTCAGCTGCTCTTCCAGGCCGGCCTCGTCGTACCCGCCGCGGCGCATGTCCCGGAAGACCCTGATGATGCTGAGGAGAATGCCGAGGTTGATCGCGGYGATGGCGTAGAGAAAGCCGCCGGAGACGGCGGTGCCGATCCAGGCGGTGATGTCGTGCAGGGTCGAGCCGTCGGCTTCGATCTGCCCGGCCAGGGAGCGGACGCCCACGCTGAACAGCAGCATCAGGGCGAACACAATCGTGGAGTGGCCGAGGGAGAAGAAGAAGCCGACGGACAGTGGGCGCTGACCGTCGGTCATGAGTTTGCGGGTGGTGTTGTCGATCGCGGCGATGTGGTCGGCGTCGAAGGCGTGGCGCAGGCCGAGGATGTAGGCGGTGACTCCGAGACCGACCCCGAAGACCTGGCCGTCGGCGCCGAAGCGGTAGTGGTGCGGCGCGATGATTGCCGTGAGCGTCACCCAGCCGATCACGTGTAGCCCGACGATGACCGCGGCCATGCCGCCGACACGCGCCCACTCCCGGCGGTCGAGCGCCCCGCGGACCCGGGCGGGAAGACCCCCCCTCGGCATGGTGCCGGCCTGCGCGACCATGGCAGGGCTCCCCTCGCGGTGCACCCGCCGACGTGGACGGGGAAGTTTTTGTGCGGCGGGCAGAGGAACGATAACCAGATCATGGATGCTTCTGCAACTAAGTTGCAGAAGCATCCATGATGCGGAGCTTTGCCGCCGCCGCGAGCCGCGGCCCCGGTCGCTGGGCATCTCCGGTCGCTGGGCATCTCCGCTCGCCCGACCTTCAGTGGCCCGGAGGCTCCTCCCCCGGGCCCGTCCGGGGAGACGGCGGGCCCGGCTGCCCCGCCTCGCGCCGTCGTTGCAGCTGGGCGACGAGCTGGTCGCTCGCCAGCAGCAGCACCGTGAGCCAGGAGATCGTCGCCACCTTCCCGAACGCGGCGACCCAGTCTCCGTCCGTCGGCAGCGCATGCCGGGCCTGCACCTGCAGCACGTACAGGGCGCTGACGCCCAGGCAGACCACCGGGCCGACGCGGGTCAGCAGCCGGCCGCGGGGCACGAGCAGCGCCACGGCCGTCGCCAAGGCGACGATGACCCCCGCTACCGGGGAGACCAGCACCGCCGAGAGCAGACCCATCCCCAACACGGCGAGCACGGTGGTGCGCGGGCCGACACGCCCCGCCCGGACGGACCACGGCTCGGCTGTCGGCAGATCCGGCTCCGGTGCCCGGGACGACCGGGACGACCGGGACGCCCGCGTGGCCACGGTCGCGCGGGCTCGGCGGGTGTAGAAGATCACCAGTGCTAGGGAGAGCAGCACCGTCACCGCGGACAGCGCCAGGGCGAACCACACGATCCGTTGTGGGGTCCAGGTCAGCGTGACGGTGAACCCGGCGGCCGTCGGGGTGATCCGCCAGCCGTTCGCGTAGCCGTCCACCAGCCTGGGGGTGCCCAGGTCGGCGCCGCCCACGGTCGCCTTCCAACCCGGGGAGAGGCTCTCCGCGAGCACCAGCCAGAACGGGGTACCGGGCCGCGCCCCCGTCACGTCGACGGTGAAGGATGTGTCGCCGGCCGATCGGACCGTCACCCGTGGCGTGGCGGCCGACGTCGTTCCGGTGGTGCCCGTCGTTCCGGTGGTGCCCGTCGTTCCGGTGGTGCCCGTCGTTCCGGTGGCGGCCGTCGCGGCCGGTGGGGTCCCGGCGGGGGAGACGGCGGAGGCGGCGCCGGTCGCGTTCAGCCACGGGCCGCCGCCGACGTCCGAGGCCAGCAGCAGGCGATCGAGATCGATGCCGGCGAGGGCCCCGTCGGCGGTCCGGATCACGTGCTCCCCCGGGCCGAGGGTGACCGGCTGGCCGCAGGTGGCGACGGTCAACCCGAGCCGGTTGACCGCGTCGGCGGTGCCCCCGGTGACCTGCACCCCCACCGGCTGACCGTCGATGCTCAGCAGGTCGGTCCGGCAGGGCGCGGGGATCTGGGCCGGCAACAGCCCCGTCGCGGTGCTCCCTGCCGTGCCTGCCGTGGGCTGACCGGTGCCCGCCGTGGGCTGACCGGTGCCCGCGGCAGGCACGGTCGCGAGGCCGGGTATCCCGATCTCGGCGAGGCCCACCGGCATCGCCAGCGGCGAGCGACTGATGGGGTCGATGCTGGTGACGGTCCGGGCATCGTCGATGACGAACTTCCACGTGCTGCCGGTGACGGCCGGGAAGGTGAGGGTCACCTCGCGGGTGCCCCCGCGCGCCGAGGTGTCGGTGACCGCAGGCACGGTCACCGCGCCGACCCGCTGGCCGTCGACCTCGATCCCGATGCGGGTCGGGATCGAGTGCCGACCGTCGGCGACGATCGACATCGTCATCGACGAGACCGTCAACGGGGTCGGCGAGGCGACCTGGATCCAGCTGCCTCGCGGGTTGCCGATGCCCGGGCTCCACGCGGTGGCCGGGTTTCCGTCGAAGGCGCTCGACGCCCGCGCGGCGAGCGATCCCGGCAGCCGGCCGGAGGAGGTCACCACCGGGAGGGTGGCCGGGCGGCCCAGCACCTGGTCGACGCGATCGTCGGGGGAGTAGGCGGAGACGCGGGCGGTGCCGGTGAGCGCGAACGTCCGGGCCGTGGGYAGGGAGAACGACCGGCTGATGACCGACTCGGTGTCCTGCTTGAACGGTTCCGACGGGTTGGCCCGGTCCCGGGACACCTCCAGTGCCAGCCGGTGGCCGAGGGAGGCGGCACCGGCGGCGTCGAGGCTGTCACTCGGCATCCGCAGCACCTCCTCGGCCGTCAGCGGTGCCCCGTTCGCTCCGGGGATGGYGACCTCGGCGAACCCGACCGCGGAGACGTTGTCGTAGCTGCGCTGCCGGCCGGTGTTCGTCGCGTCGATGTGGATGCGTAACGTTCGGAAGGCCCGGGTGGGGAAGCGCACGACCTGCCCGGCGGCGGTGCGGGAGGCGTCGGTGAGCGCGACGGTCACCGGGGAGCCGCCGTCGAAGGTCAGCGTCGCCCGGGTGATCCACCGGTTGCGCGGCCCGGTCAGCGGCTGGACGAGGCGGATCTGGTTCGTCGTCGTCGGCTCGGCCAGCGTGGTCTGCCAGGCCTCCCCGGTCGGGTCGGTGAAGGCGCCGACCCGCCACGCGGTGCCCGGGTCGCCGTCGATCGCGCGGACCGGTCGGTCGGACGCCCCGTAGGAGAAGCTGTTCCCGTAGCTGGTGGCGGTCACCTCGGCGATCTTCGCCGGGGATCCCGGGGCGTGCAGGGTGGCTGTGGTCTCGCTGGTGACGTTCTGATCGGGGAACAGCGGCAGCCGGTTGTCGTTCGGGTCCTTCGCCAGCGGCCTGACTCCGGGTTGCTCGACGTAGCCGAAGTTCTCCCGGATGCCCGTCCACCGTTCGGCGCGCCGCCGGTTGGTGTCGGTGACGAGCAGGTCCGCACCGTCGTCGAGGGCTTGGCGCATCGCGGTGGGATCGGTGGCGAGTTCCGGGGCGTAGAGGATCGCCCGCCCGTCGGCGATTGGCTCGGCGAGCAGGCCGGAGGCCGCCGCGTCCACCAGCGCCTCCCCGTTGCCGCTGACGAGCAGGGGCCGCGCGGTGGTGGCGGTGCGCACGATCGGCTGCGCGCCGCTGACCGGGAAGACGGCCAGCGCCGGCGGATCGGGCACCGACGGGTCGGTGCCGAGGKTGACCTCGTCGGTGAACGGGATGCCGGGATCCTCGGCAACCGGCGGTCCGAAGGTCTGTGGTACACCCAGCCCGTCCGGTCTGTTCGAGGTGAACAGGTTCCAGGTGGCCCGGGGGCGCGGGGTCCGGTACCGCTCGTAGGCGAGGTTGCTGCGCAGCACCACGTCGCCTACGCCCATCAACCGGGCGAGGTCCGGCAGGGCGGAGGTCTCGAACACCCCCTCCTGCAGCCGGCGGTCCAGCGAGCGGACCAGGTCGACGCTGCCCGCCTCGCCGTAGGGGATGAGTTCCCGCATGACCAGCGGACGGTCCATCAGCCCCTCGGTGACCGGGTCGAGGGTGCTTCCCCAGCGGTAGTGGGAGAAGTCGGCACCGGGAAGCTCCAGCACCCGGGTGCCGTTGTTCCTGGTGTCCAGGGCGCGCGCGAGTTCGGTCTCGTAGGCGGGGACGTGCTCGGGGCGTTCGAGTAACGGCTCGACGAACTCGCCGCGGAACAGCGGTGACATGTCGAGGGCCAGCAACAGCAGGACCACCCCGGTGGCGAGCGGCGGAACCAGCCGTCGGCGCCGGCCCGACCGGACCGGCCGCCCACCGGGGGCAGCCGTAGCGGTCGGACCGGCCGCCGCGTACCGCTCCCAGAGAGCTGCGAGCCCGCCCGCGAGCAGCACCGACATGCCCAGTGCCACCATGGGGACCGCCCGGGGCAGCGAACGCAGCGCGAGACCGGCCGTCGATCCCTCGGCGAAGTCCTTGAACAGCCGTCCCCAGGGAGAGGGATCGTCGTACGGGTAGACGCCGACGGCGATCGTGGTGCCCAGCAGGATCAGCGCGACGAAGTAGCCGCGCTGGCCCCAGCGGATGGCCGAGGCGCCGATCAGGGCGAGGATGGGTATGGTGAAGCTGACCGCGATCAGCCAGATGCTCTGGGTGTAGTGGGTGGCCGGCCCGATCCACGGACCGAGCGCGTCCTGTCCATAGAAAAACCAGTTGCCCAGRCCCCGCAGCACCTCGGAGGCCTKCGAGCTGCTGGCGACCGTCTCGATCGTCTCGGTGAAGGCGAGGACGTTGAGGCCATAACCGGCCTGGGTGTAGAGCCCCGCGATCYACCACGCCGACGTGACGAGGACGACCAGCACCGCACGGGTGCACATACTCACGGCGGCRCCGAGTCGGACCTCGCGGGTACCCCAGACGGCGAACGGTATCCACAGCAGTGGGGCGAACAGGATGAAGATCAGGCTGGAGGCGTTGATGCTGCCGATCGTCGTGACCACGAGGGCGAAGGCGGCGGGGAAGCGCCATCCGGCGGGACGYCAGCCGGCCCGGCCGGGCTCCGCCTCGCGCAACCCGCGCAMGGTGATGCCGATCAGCCAGCCCAGTCCGGCGTAGGGCAGCAGGATCGCCGAGATCCGCGCCTCGTATTCCAGGATGTAGGGCGAGAGCATGTAGCCGAACGCGGCGACGAACGCGAAGCGGTCGGGCCAGCGCAACGAGCGGAGCAAGAACAGCACGCCGGTGCCGGCGCCGAACAGGATGGAGCCCGTCCACAGCCGCTGCGCGACCCAGTCGGGCAGGCCGACGAGATCCAGCAGCCAGTAGAAGGCGCCCTGCGGAAACAGATAGCCGATGTTCTGATGGGTGACGGTGCCCATGCCGATGCCGGGGTCCCACATGGAGACCGCTCGGCGCAGCATCCGGCTCGGATCGAGGTAGAGGTATGCCTTGGTGTCGGCGCCGATCTTTCCCGGTGCCGTCGCCAGCAGCGGCAGATACGCCACGGCGGCCAGCACCAGGGTCGGCCAAGAGGGCGGTCGCCGCCGGCGGATCGCCGCCGAGGCCGGACCGGACTCGGGGCGACCGGACTCGGGGCGACCGGACGAGGCCGGACCGGAGGGCGACGTGGTCACGGTCACCGGATCACCGCAGTCACCGGTGCGGCCCAACCAGGTCCGCGGCCCGGGCCGCGCTGGAGCGGCGGCCTTGATGCCGGGCCGCCTCCCGGACTAGCGCCGCGAACGTCGAGCGAGCCGTCTGCGCCCAGGTGAAGGTCGCCGCATGCGCCAGCGCCCCGGCGGACAGGCGGGCGCGCAGATCGTGATCGGTCAGCACGCCGGCCAGTGTCTTGCCCAGGTCGGCCGGATCCTCCACCAACACGCCGGTCTCGCCGTCGACGACCGCGTCGGTGTGTCCGGCGATCTTCGTCGCGACCGACGGCGTGCCGCAGGCGGCGGCCTCGGTGATCGTCATGCCCCAGCCTTCACGGGCCGAGGCCGAGGCCAGCACCCAGGCGCGCCGATACAGCGTCAGCAGGGCGTCGTCGTCGACCCGCCCGACGAGGCGCAGCCAGCCGCCGGCTCCGGCAGCGGAGATCCGCTTCTCCAGCTCCACCCGCTCGTAGCCCTCGCCGACGATGACCGCCTCCATCGTCGGATGTTCGTCGTGGGCGTGGACGAGCCCGTCGATGAGGACGTCGAACCGTTTCACCGGCACCAGACGCCCGACAGCGAGGACGAGGGGATGCGGCGAGCGCTCGCCGGCGGGGGAGAAGGACGGGTCGATACCCGGCGGCACGACCGAGATGTTGCGCGGCGGCAGGCCGAGYAGGTCGATGATCTCGTGCCGGGACGACGGGGACAGMGTCAGGATGCGCGTACGCCGGTACAGCGGTGGTGCGATCTTGAATTCGACGGTCTCGCCGATCCTGGCCAGCTTCGGGGACAGCACCATCCGCCACATCTCGGCATGCACGTGGTGCAGGAACACCACCCGGGGGCAGCGGGCCCAGACCGGAGAGAAGAACGGCATCCCGTTCCAGATCTCGACCAGGCCGTCCCAGGGCCCGCCGCGGCCCAGCGCGCCGGACACCGCCGTGCGCGGGAAGACCGAGTACCGGCCCGCCTTGCGGACCACCGTGTAGCCGTTGCGGTGGACGGACTCCGGATGGCCGGACGCCACGGCCGTGCGCAGGCTCACGTCGATGCCGGCCTGCGCCCACAGCTCCGCGACCTTGTCGGCGTGCAGCTCCGACCCGCCCGACTCGGGGTCGTCGAGGTCACGCCAGGCCAGCATGTGCACGCGGCGCAGCCCCGAAGTCTCGACCAGCTCGGCGAGGGAGGGCCGGTGCGGCGCGGCCTCGATCCCGGGCGCTCCCACCTGCGCGGCCAAGAGGCCCGGCGGGACCGGGACGGCCGGCGGCACGACGAGGCCCGCGGGGGTCGGCGGGATCGTCGCGCCGGGGCCGCGCCGATTGCTCGCGGCGCTCATGCCCGAGCCGTCCGACGGGCGGCGGCGAGCACCGACAGGCCGGTGACGATGGCCAGCACGGCCTGGCAGGCGAGGTCGGCGCGGGCGGTGCTCGTCGGTGATCCGTCCGCCCACAGCATGAGGGGGACGGTCGCGGCGGCGGCCAGCCCCAGGGCCAGCAGTACGCCTCGCTCGCCGAGAGCGAGCAGGTAGTGGGTGAACAGCACGGTAGCTCCGAGACAGGTCATCGCTGCGGCCAAGGGGAGAAGCGCGCCGGAGGMATCGGTGAAGCGAGGGCCGAAGGCCAGGGAGAGAAGTGTGTCGGGTGCGAGGAGAGCGGCGGAGAGCAGCCCCAGCGCGGGGACGAGGAGTATCGCTAGCGTTGCTCCGAGTTGATGGAGGGCGTGCTGTCCGAGATGTCGTCGATCGGYGGCCTCCGGCAGCAGGAAGCCGGCCAGCACGACCGCCGCCAGTACGAGCACCTTGCTGGCCACCGAGACGGCCGCGTAAGAGCCCGACCGGTCGGGGGCGAGCCGGCCCTGCATGAGGACGTCGATGTTCTGCAGGAGGCCGAGCATCGCCAGCGCGACGAGAGCGGTGCCGACCTCGACGGCCAGCCGGGCCGTGGGCGCCGCGGGCGAGCCCGGCTCGGGCGACATTCCCACGACCGCGTCCGGGTGGCGGCGCAGCGTGGACCGCGTGTGGGCGAGGGCGGCCAGCACACCGAGCAGGACGGCGATCGCCGCGCCGGTCTCGTCCAGACCGGCGAGCACCAACCCGATCGTGAACACCGTCTTCACCGCGGCGTCGACGAGCAGGTTGGCGGCCAGCGCCGGATAGAGCCGGYCGCACTGCAGCAACCCCCGGTCGACGCAGAGCAGACACCAGGCGGCACCGGCGGTCACGATCTCGGCGACGCCGCCGGGACCGGGCAGCGACAGTTCGTGGGCCACGAAGCCCCGAGCGGCCACCGCGAGCATGGCGACGACCAGCACGAGCGCGACCCCGACCCGGCGGACCCGGCGGACCCACTGCGCCACCAGGTCCAACTGCCCGCTGTGCTGCCAGGTGGTGATCCGCCGGACCACCCCCACGAGCAGGGCGCTGCCCGGCATGGACACGATGAAGAAGATCGCGATCAGTTGGGCGACCGCGCCGTAGGATCGGGTACTCAGCGCGCGTGCGATGATCAGCGTGACGCCCATGTTGGCGAGGTTGGCGAGCAGGCCGGCCAGCGCCAGCGGGATGGCGCCGCGCACCGCCCCCCGCAGCCGGGTGCCCCGGGTCTGTTTCAGGCGTTTACGCAGCGTCCAGCCGTCGGCCGCGATCGCGGCCGACGCGCCGCCCGGCTGGGCGGTATTGCGCTTCATGCGGAGTCCTCCCCGACGACATACGCAGGGGTACTCCCCGCCCCGCGCAACGGAATGCCCGCGTGGGGCCGGTTCACCCGCGCCGGGGTGGTCGGCCGCCTGGTACGTCCGGGAACGGTGCTCAACGGATTGTCAGTGCCTTGTCGGCCGATTCCGTCTCGGTGGCGACGTCGGCGTCCACCATCATCGCCACCAACTCCTCGAACCCCACCCGCGGCTTCCACCCCAACACCTCCCGCGCCTTCGAC
>NZ_MAQZ01000123.1:0-12621 GCF_001756285.1 Frankia sp. CgMI4 | reverse complement strand
ACTTCTCGGCGAGAATTCTCGACAGCACCTGCTGACGCAACGGAGATGGCGTCGGTAGTTGAGAGTTGTTGCTCGTTGCCCGCAGCGCTTGCGCTCTGCGGTGATACTCGTTTAGATCGATTCCAAATATACGCCCATAGAAGGAATGTACGGTTCGYGCGGCGTACAGCCAGTCACCTGCGTCRCTATAAAAACCCGCGTTCGTGGCGTCCGCGGCGGAATTTTCCCAAGCCTCAATTGCCTGTTCTGGCCAGCCGGTCATCGCAAGATGCCGCGCATGCCGCGCATGCACCCAGGCTCGAAGCGCCGGCCGATAGCTCGCACGGGCATGCCTGGTGAACTGTGGCCAGTCATCCACGGCATCGGCAAGGCACATTCGTAGCCGTGCGGCAGTCGTCTGATTGTCGTCGTCCAAAGGTAGGCCATCGGCAAGTGTACGAAGACGAGCTGCACGCGCTTTAATCAAGTCGAGCCGCCRCCAAGCCACAGCTTGCTCAGCTAGCAGAAGGGCCGAGTTAACTTCGTGACTGTCCCCGGGGCGCAGATCATCAAATGTAGCTRCCACGTCATCGAGCTTCACTGATCGCGCATAGCCAAACTCGGCTGCCCGGGCAAGAGCTACGCCAGACCTTGCCGTAGCTTCGCCAAGTGCCTGTTCATGCTTTTCCATCTCGGCGACTTGCCGACCCGCACTCCACTGATCGCCAGCATGAACGAATTGCCACCCCAGCGAGAGACGAATTCCGGCGGCTATTTCATGCTCACCCGAGCTTTCGAGCGCTGCCGCCTGTCGCTCTCGCACTCGGCTGGCATGGGCTTGGAAAGGTGACTGTTCAAGCTTCTCAGCGATCGAACCGTAGAGCGCAGCCGCCTGCCTTGGGGACTCATCAACGAGCCGCTCGGCTTCCGCCATCTCTGCGAGGAGGTTCAGGCTGGCTAGGGGGCCACGCAAGATCGCGTCTGACTCGATCTTTGGAGGTGGCGTTTCATCCCGCAGGGCGTTCAATCCGCTACAGAATAGCTTCGCGGTAGCTGAGCCAAAGAAACGCGCAACGATGTCAGGATATGGTTCGAGTAACTCCGACAGCCGGTTCCGTCCCCACAACTCAATGGTGAGGCCGGGATATGCAATGCGGAGGTCGGCGAGYTTGTCGACAACCTTCGTGTCGCTGGTATCGCATGCTACTGCTACGACGAGGCGGGTAGCGTCGAATGGTCGCTTGCCATCGGCGTACTTCTTGACTGCGCCACTCAGGTCACCCGCGGTGAATTCCTTCCAGTCCTTGGCCTGGTAGACGGTAGTCGGTCCATCCAGGAAGAACCCGACGAGGTCGATGCCGTGCTGTTTCTGGCCTGGCTTGCCGTAGAGGTGTACATCCAGAGCTCCGTCAATCGAGCGACTGACCCTTAGGAGCAGGCGTTCAAAGGTCTGCCATGGAAGATCGTTAAGGTTGAGATGGCTAGGGCTTGGCGCGGCGAGCGGTCCAGCCAGCTCATCGGACTTGGGATCTCGATACAACTGGTCATTGAGCGCGATACGTCGCCAGTCGGGGTTTTGCTCTGCRCCATCTGGCGACCGCGTCATTTGCTACGACCATCCATGTTGAGATCATCCTTTTGCGKCAGTTTATCACTGATTGATTGCCCTGGCGGTTCTGGGGGCCTCGCGCCCGTAGCCCGAAAAGGATGGTTGATTGTAATGTTATACATTGGTCTGCTTAGATGTCAGCTCGCGCTCCAGTACCCAGGAGAACGCCACGCCGCTCTTTGGGAAGATCCAGCCGTCGTAGCGAACACCGACCAACGGCGTACTGTCCTTCGGGCTGCGGGAGATGCGGGTCGGCTTCGAGCCAGCGATGAAGTCCAGGACGTTGACGTGCCGGATGCCGCAGCCGCCGTAGTTGAGGTCCACGTCGATGCCCTTGCAGGGTGCGCCGAAGTCAAGGTAGAGCAGGTGCCCGTGCTGCTGGACGAGGACGCGGTAGGTGTAGGTGATCTCGGCCTGCATGTCGGTGCCAGYCTGCGCGCCCACCGTGACGGTAAAGGACTGGCCGCCGGGGCGTTTGGCCCGGCGGGTCGGCCGCGGYCGACCGTCGAGGGTGAACTCAAGCAGCTCGAACGCCTCCGGTGAGGCGGCGTCGAGCCCTGCCACCGGCTCGAAGTACCAAGCCTTCGTGCCGTCCGGATCAGTTGCCARCTCACGGTAGTCGGCAAGGTCCGAAACACACTCGAAGCGCACCGTCGGACCCATGCCACGCACGGTGTACTCGCGCCGGACGGTCGCCACGAACATGGCGCCATCGCCGCTCCCTGGCCCCTTCTCCCAGAGCGCGAGGCTGACCGTGATCCGCTCGTCGTAGTGGCGCTCACGGGTACGAAGCAGCTGTGTCTGGAGGTCTGCGTACAGATCATCGGCCAGAGCCTGGTCGCCAAGCTGGATGGCCAAGGTGTTGCGGATCACCCGGTCGAGCGTCTGCGGTGAGGCAACGTCGGTCAGCGCATCGGGCGCGAAGGCGAAGCCGTCGATCACGGCATCCCGGATAGCCGGTGCCTCCTCCTTGAGTACCTTGCGGAGGCGTTCGTTGGCCCGCTCGTCGGCGTCCCGCTCGTTGATGTAGTCGAACGCCACCACGATCAGGCCGCTACCGAAGAGCGTCGAGCCGATCTCGGACAGCGGCAGCAAGGCCAGCCACGGGGCGACGCTGGTCAGGCTGGCGCGGTGGCTCAGGAGCAGCAACGCCACGCCGAGGATCGTGAAGACCACGGCCAGCAAGGTCAGCTTGGTGCGGTAGAGGCGTTGCAGTGGGTTCATGGATGCAAGATCAGTTTATCACGAAGCGATCTTGCTGGTAAACGCAAGCGGCGCGGCACCCCTGGCCCTGAAGGACAGGAACACCGCGCCGCGGAAGCGCGAGGGGGGCAGGCTCAGCGGCCTGTGCCGCCACCGCCGCCCTCGCCACCATGGAGCTTGGTCGTCATAGCCATCACCTCCCGGTGCTCGTGCCTCCCGGCTAGGCCGGCGACGCTGGCGGCCGCTGCCGATCCCGGCGCTCGCCGGGACGTCACCAGGCTAGGCGCAAAGTCATGGGACGTATATGCATGGGATGTATGCGCTCTGGATGCAGAGGCGCTAGACGTATGGGCTTGGGATCGTCATGGYGACCCCACCTGTCTCAGCAGCTGCCCAGACGTTCGGCGAACGGGTACGCGCCCAGCGGCACGAGCTGGGCTTGAGCCAGGAGCAGCTGGCCGACGAGTGCGGCTTGCACTGGACGTTCGTCGGCCAGGTGGAGCGGGGCCGGCGCAACATCTCGCTGCACAACATCCTCAAGCTGGCCGAGGCGCTGAAGATCGATCCTGGGGAGTTGGTGCGGGGGTTGCGGGCGCCGGTGGGGTGATCTGCCAACGGGATAGGACCGCTCACGACCATGCTCAGCCGGGCGCCTATCGTTGAGCAGTGGATGATCTGACGGCAGCGCCGCCGCAGAACGATGAGTCCGGCGAGGCTCCCGATACAGCCGACGACGAGGCACCGCCCGCGGTCGAGCGCGAACCGTATCGGCACGACCCGTCGATCGTCAGTGAGCTGGCCGCGCTGGCCGATGCAGCCTGCGAACCGCCCGGAGCCCGGCACGAGATCCAGCGTCGGATCGCCGGGCTGGCGCCAACCGTGGCACCGACCGTGGGCGCTACGGCGGTGCGGACGCTGTCAGAAACATTTGGCTACCGCATCCAGCTCGATCGCGGAAAGGCCGGGTCTCCAGACGCCGAGCTGGAGCCACTGAACCAGCCGCCTGGCTTTTCCTGGCCGCCTGCGATACGTAGCGCCAGTGAGGACGTACGTCAGCTCTGGGTATCACTCTCTACGGAGGTCACGCATCCGGTCGCCCGCTCGCTGCTATTCGATCTTCGGTTCGCCGCAGGGCGTCTGGGTAACGGCCGGGACAACGCCGAGCAAGCCGTGCGGGCGCACCTGGAACTTGTCGACAGCGGACTTTACAGGCTGGATCAGTCGGTCGGTCTTGTGCGGGCATGGACACTTTCCAGGAAGGTCGGACTCGCCGCGCTAGAAGCCGACGTCATCGAGGCTATTAAGCACCTGATCGCGAACGAACTCGCCACGGCTGAGGGCGAGTCGGCAGGAGTAGTGCTTCCGCTGCTGACGGCGCTCGCTCAGCCGCCGACACGTTCGCCAGTTCGCGATTCTGATGTAGATCGCCTGCTCGACCTCGCATTCACCCGGTACAGGTCACAGTCCTATCTGGCTACCCAAGTTGCGAATCTGGTGCGTTTGTATGCCACCGACGATCAGCGCAAGAATGCTGTCAATCGGGCCGAGGCAGAGGTGTACCTCTCGGCGGCCGAACAGACTTCTGAGAATCTGTCGCGCATGAACTTCCTCCAAGAAGCGGCTACCGTGGCGCGGCGGGTTGGCGTGAAGGATATCGAAGATCGAGCAATATCCGCGATGCAAGCGATTCGTCCCGAAGACTTGGAATGGGTTAGGCAGCCGTTCTCCATCAATCTCCCGCCAGACATGGTCGAGCAGCGATTCCGGATCTTCGATGAAGCATCGGACTGGCGCGACGCGATCGAGATGTGGCTGGAGACCGACCCGCCAACTGGCCGATTCTCTAACAATGAGCGAGCAGCACAGGAACGGCTAGCTAACTCGGTATTCCGCAGAATATTCCCTACCGTGATGTTTGGCACGCATGGCCTACCTCAGAGCACCATAGGCTCAGATGATGACTCCCAGCTTGGTCGCGAGATCGTCCAGGGCGAGGAGATCAACGCTATGGTAGACGGCGGGATGCTTGCCACCGCCTTGGAACGGATCTCGGCTACCTACGGTACGCCAACCCAGGCTGAGCTTGAGATCTTTTTCTCCGGCCAGTACGGCTGCGATCCGCGGCTCGGAAGGTCRCTCGCGACCGCCTTACGGTTGTTCTGGATGGGCGAACTTGATGCCAGCGTTCACCTGGCCATTCCGAAGATCGAAGCCGCCGCTCGCGGCCTCTTGCTCCTAATCGACGAACCGCTATACAACGTGGAGAAGGGGAAGGGAAACACGCCCGGCAAGTTCCCGCCGTTGGAATTTCTGTTGCGAACGCTGGAGACTCAAGCCTTGGATCTCGATTGGGCGCGCTTCCTCGGCACTTTCCTGCTCCTACGCGGGCGCAACTACCGTAACTTCGTGGCTCACGGCTTTATCCATGAGGTGTCGCGAACGGATGCCGCACTTACGTTGCGGGCGCTGGGGTTGCTGGCCCTGATAAACCCGAACGACGCATCTACGCGGGACGCGGCCGTCGTGCGACAGGCACTCGTGTGGCCGGTAAGGAGGCGCCCGCGATCATGGCACCGCCGAGCGGGCGACGCGATTCGGGCGGCCCTGTGGGAATACCGGAAGGAGCCCCGGTAGCGGGAAGCATTAGGCAGCCTTCTGGAGCCAGTCCGCTACCGTCCGGATCACGAACGCCTGCCACTCCTGGCTCTGGGGCTGGAGGTACTGGGGGTCGTCGTGGACGGCGAAGCCGTGCTGGCAGCCTTCGACCTCCACCAAGCGGGCCTCGGCCGTGAACTTCTCCAGGGCGCCGCGTGTCGACTCGATCGGCACCAGCGTGTCCTTCGTGCCATGCACCAGCAGCGTGGGCGCGGCGATCTCCCCGATGGCCTCGTCCGGCCGGAGCCAGAAGACCTCGTTGAGCATCGGCCGGCCGTGCTTGAGTGTCGGCGTGAAGGTGATCGCCCCGTCGTCGTTCAGCGTCCGGGCGGCCTCGTCGTCGATGTGGTCGTCGTGCCAGTACGGCCGGCTGTCGATCGTGCGCCACTTGTAGTTGAACTGCGGGTTGAGTAGCACCAGCCGGGACACGTCCGCTGGTCGCTTGGCGGCGTAGTAGCCACAGATGCCGCCGCCGAAGCTGGCGCCGAGCAGACTGACGTGGTCGGCAACCGTCGCCTCCCGGACCTCGGCCAGAGCCACCCGGATGTCGTTGAGGATGGACGACAGCGTCAGCTCCTCCTGCCGACCCTCGCTCTCCCCGTGGCCGCGGAGGTCGAACCGCAGCGACGCCACTCCCGCCTCGGCCAACCCTGCGGCCAGCCGAGTGAAGAAGCCGCCCTCCTCACGGGTGACGCCACCGCCGTGGACCAGGACCGCTGCGCGTTCAGGTGCCATGTCCGGGGTCACCAGAGTCGCCGCCAAATGCAACCCGTCGAGCGTGCGGAGCGAGGTCACTGTCTCGTGCACGGGTATGGCACTCCTTCTGGCGTCGGGGGGTCGGCCACGGCCATCCTCTGGCGAACGGTCAGCCTTGGCCAGAGCTACAGCCTGGCAGCTACGACCGGAGCGGATCACCGGGCGGGAGGTTCCAGTCCAGCGCCCGCAGGCCATCGGCGACCCGTTGCAGCACATCCAGATCGTCGAAGACCTCGATCGGGGCCGGCGGGTCGGCGGACGCCCGCCGACGAGGAAGGACGGGTGCAGGCGAACCGGCCGCCGGGAGCATCGGCAAGGCGAGGCTGCACCACACGACTTTGCCCCCGGTGGCCGGACGGTAGAAGGCCCAGCGGCTGCTCAGGGCCGATACCAGGAAGAGGCCGCGTCCGCCTTCGGAGTCGAGGGCCGGATCTCGGCGGACGGGCGTCGAAGCATCGGCGTCCCAGACTTCGATGATCAGATCCGCGTCGRTGTGTGTCACGCGGGTGGCTATGACCGCCGTCTGTCCTGCCGAAACGCGGCAAGCGTTCGTCACCAGCTCGGACGCGAGCAGGACCGCCGTATCGATCAAGTCCGCAAGGTCCCACGCCCCCAAGATCGATTCGACATGCCGTCGGGCGAGGCCCGGTGCCGTGTGATCCGCCTCGAATCGCCGCACCACATGCGCCGGCACCACGGCGGCCGTCTCCCGGCCGGCCGAGGCCATCACGCTGTTCACGTCCGCGGGCCAGATGAAGAGACGTCGGAGGCTTCCACCACGAGCACCGTGCCGCCAGCGTTACCAATCTCCACCTCGATGGCCTCGCGCACCGGCGGGTGGGTGGAGAGATGATCGGCCGTGGCGACCAGAACACCGCTTCCCTCGGTGTGCTGGAGCCTCGCGAGCAGCTCGGTCAGTCCGGGGCGCACGATGCGGGCCACCGGCGTGTGCCGGTCCACGTAGACGTCGGCCAAGGCCAAGCCCTCGGTCGCGGCGTGGGCTACGAGSAGGTCGTGGAGGCGGTCTTCCTCGGCTTCGTCGTCGTCTTCCAGCCGGATGTAGCCGAACACGGTCATGGACATCCCGTTCCTCCAGCCCGTCGAGGTGGCGACGTCCCGGACCGGGGAGTCGGCTCGACCCGGTCCGGGACGTCTGTGGCAACGGTGACTGCGGAGAGGGGATGGGGCTATGCGCCCGAGGTATGGGCGGTACGCGGGCCTGGTGTGGTTCGACCGCAGGACGACGACGGCACTCAGCGGGTGTCGATCGTCCCCAACCCCGCCCAGTCCGCCATCCCGGCCGTGATCAAGGACTTGACCTTGTCCTGGCCCTCCACGCGCACGACGTCGGTGAAGCAGGCGCACTCCGTCAGCGGCCGGCTTTCTGCCACGCACACCACGATGCCGGTCACCTGGAGCCCTCGGGCAGTGGCGATCAAGTTCTCGCCGACCGTCGGCAGCGGCAGCCGCTTCACCAGCTCTGCCGCGAACTGCCGCTCGATCGAGGACCGATTGAGCAGCTCAAGCGTCCGGTCGGTGACCTCAGCCAGCCCTTCGCGGAGCCGATCTTGCGCATCCAGGATGGTCCGCGCCAGCTTGGCAAGGGCGCTGCACCGGCGTCCTGACCAGCTACGAGTGAGCCGCTGCCACATCTGGTCACTCACGTACTCGGTCGCACGCCCAATGATGACTTCCCGAGGACCGGAACCGGCGATCAGGCTGATGCCCGTCTCGGCGGCGGAGTGCACCCGAACTGCCTCACGGCTTGGAGGCGACGGAGCCGCGCGGCGTGGCGCTGATGACGTGGTTCTCGGGCGCGGCGTCGCTGGTGTGCGTGCCGTACTACGACGCGCACGGGTCTGAACCACCGACCCCGATGGGTGATGCCTACAGTGCCAACCGGCTTCCTTTACGGGATTTCTGCAGCTCGTRCCGCGCTGGGTAGTCCCTCCGCACCTGAATCGGACCATGCACTGAGCGTCCGATCTGCTCCGCTACGCAAGCAATAGCCAAGTTGGCCATCCGTTGATACGGCGGGCTAGTCTGGCGAATTCGCGGATTCAGCCTGTATGCGCTGTTGACCAGAAGTCATCCGCCGAACTCGCCCAGGTAGTGGGACGTGCGCGCCTCGTTACGCGAGCATTGCCTCCCGAAACTCCCGCGGCCCTGGCCGTGACCGCCACGGCGTCAGGCTCTGCGCCACGTCCGCCAGGATGGCCGAGGTGCGTCCGGAGTTGGTGGCCCGTGCGATCTGCAAGGCGTCGAGGCCGACCGCGGCAGCCTCGTCCGGATGCCCGCTCAACGCCAGCGCCGCCGCCCGCCGGGCGCTGAACAGCGCGGTGTCCCGCCGCGACAAAGTGTCCATGGCCAGGATGTCGGCGAAGATCCCGGCTGCCCGGTCGGGCACTCCGGCTTCGGTGTAGACGGCGGCGGCACGGAGCTGAAGGGTTACGGCCACCAGGTGAGAGCGCGAGGACTCGCCGCCCACCTCCACCGTGTTCCGGGCGGCCTCCAGCTTCCGCTCGATAACGACCAGCGGCTCGCCGTGCGTGGCCAGGGCCAGCGCCTCCTGCTGCAACTGCTCGGCCTGAACCGCGGGCGGAGCGGTCACACAGGCCCGGCCGGCGGCCTCGGCCAGGTTCAGCATGCGTGCCAGTTCGCGGCCGTCGTACGCCATCTGCGACTTCTTGACCAGCACATATGCCTGSATCGGGATGTCTTGGGCTTCCTGCGCCCACTCCATCGCCCGGTCGTACCAGTAGGCAGCCGAGCCGGGGTCATGGAGATCGCGGTAGAGCCAGCCTGCGAACTCCGCACCGTCCGCACCGACCGCCAACAGCTCCCGCCGTACCGCCGGACGCACGTCACAGGCGTGCTGCTGGATTGCACCCAAGACGCCGAGCATCAGCGGTAAGACCCGGAGCGGCCCGGCCTCTCCGTCGTCGGCCTTGCAACGCTCGAACTGTCGGGCGAAGAAGCCGACCACCGAGCCGTCCAGGTAGCGGCGGGCGTCCTCCAGCGCGGCGGTCATATGCCGCAGCTCGTCCACCCCGGCGAAGGGCAAGAGGCAGGCCGCCTGGCGCTCCTGTGACGCGGCGCGGCCCTGGGTGACGATCAGGTTCTTCAGGCCGGCCGTCTCGGCAGCTTCTGCGTCGACAGGCACGACGACCTCCCTGCCGCCCACCACGATCGGCAGCAGGATCGGCGGCCGGGCTTCAGCCGGTGACCCTTGCCGAACGCGCGGTTCGCCGGGCAGGTCGAACCACAGCAGCTCGGCCGGGATACCGAGAATCTGGCTGTAGCGGATGAGCTTGCTGAGTTCTTCGGGCGCGCGGCCGTTCTCGATACGGCTGAGCTGGGCTTGGGTGAGGCCGAGCCAGGTGCCCACCAGCTCCTGGGGCAGCGTCTGCCGGTGGTACGGGTGACGCCGATAGGCGTAGATCACTCGGCCCATGTGCCAGGTGGCCAAGGCATCGCGCATCTGGTCGAGCGTCCAGAACTCCGGCGGTACGGCCGGTGGCCGGGCTTGGGCGTCGAGGGCGGCGCTCTGGCAGGGGCTGCACATCGCCCCGGGGTTATCGGCGGCGAGGCGGTTGCCACAGCGGGAACAGTGCCGCAGCCGGGGCGCGGTCGTCATCGCCGGGCGGCCTCCCTCGCACTCCGCAGCCAAGGTCAACACTCCGACGGTAACACCACCGGTAGCAGGGTCCATGCGTCCCGCGTATGCCGGCCACCGCTCCGTGATGTAGCAGCACCAGCGACAGACACGGACGCTGATGCCGTTCGATCTTTAACCCGTAGCCATCGGGATGCTTTCGGTCACGRCCACTGTGCGGTGCGGGCCCCATGCCGACGGCATCCCCGTGCGAAAGGGGGTCGCTCATGCCCCTCACGTTGGCTGTACCGGTATTCGGGCCGCCCGCGGCCGGCAAGACGACGCTGACCGCGGCCTTGGGCACACTGCCGGGCCATGCCGTCTTCCGGCTCYGGGAACACGTACCGGAGACCATCCTGGCGGCCACTGCGACCAGTGCTGAACGACTGGGATGGATCGATGACTTCACCGTGGTCACAGCCCTGCACGGCTACGTCAAGTCGGTGGTGGCAACCAGCCTGCCCCGCACCGTCTTCTTCGACAACTTCCCCGGGACCGGGGCGCAGGTGCGCTTCTACCTGGCGGTACTGGAACAGCACGCGCCCGGCTGYGTGGTCCATGCCGTCGAGCTGACAGCAGACCTCACGACGCTGTATCGGCGGGCCTTCCAGCGCCGGGTCTGCCACCGCTGCGAACGCGACCCCATCCGCGATCCCCGCCTGCCTGCCGTTCCGAGCGCCGAGGATTCCCAGCGCTGCGCCCGGTGCGGCGGCATTCTCCACCCCCGCCGGGGCGACGCGCCCCGGCTGCTGCGCGCCCGGCTCAACCGCTACCGCCAGACCGCCGAGGGCATCCGGGATGCGTTCGCGGCGGCCGGCATCCCCATCACGCAGCTCGACGGCGGCGTATCCGCCGACCAGACCGCCGAAGCCGTCACCGCGCTACTCACGAGGAGCAGCCAGCCATGACCACTGTCCCCCTTGATCCACCGCGTCTGCGGACCGGCGACGACTACGGCCACGCCCGGATGCCACGCCGAGCCGGCCTGCCTGCCCCCGACCGGATCGAGCGCATCGCCTACGGCCGGTTCCGCAACGTGTACCTCTACATCACCGAGGCGTGCCAGCTCCGGTGCGAACACTGCTACATGGGCGAACGGCTGGACCGGGCGCTCAAACTGACCTTGCCCCAGATCCGGGACACCCTCGCCACGTGGCGCCGGATGGGCGGCAGCAAGCTGACCATCCTCGGCGGCGAGCCGACACTGCACCCCAATTACGTGGACGCCATCCGGCTCGGCCGGCAACTGGGCTACGAGGACGTCATCACGACGACCAACGCCCAGAAGCCGGCGGCCCGCAAGTTCCGCCAGCTCGAACCGGAGGACTTCGCCTACGTCCAGGTCAGCCTCGACGGCGGYAGCGCCGAGACGCATGACCGGGTACGCGGTGCGGATACCTTCGCCACGGCGCTGGAGACGACGGCCGAGCTGACCGGCCGTGGCTTCGACACCCGGATCATCTGCACCGTCAACCAGGCCAACAAGCCCGACGCCCTGAAGCTGCTGGATCTCGCCGACGAGATCGGCGTCTCGCTCGTGAAGTTCCATGTCTTCTCGACCATCGGCGTGGGGCACGGCAACGCCGACATGGCCATCGGCCCCGCAGAGTGGATGACGTTTTGCGACGACCTGAACCGAATCGCGCCGGCCTACCGGACGCGGGTCTGGTACCAGCCGACGTACGCCCGCCGCGACCAGATGGCCCGCTACGCCGCCGAGGGCTACCAGGGGTGCATCGGTCGGACGCTGGACCGGATCTCGATCTTTCCCGACGGCAGGTGCTACGTCTGCTCCTACCTGTTCGACACCGACCTGTACTTCGCCCGGATGCAGGACGGCCAGGTGGTGCTCAACCGCGGTGACAACGAGTTCGACCTGTTCACCCGGCCGCTGGTGTCGAGCGCCTGTGGCGGCTGCAAGGCATCAGCCTGCCAGGGCGGCTGCCCGGCCGAGGAGATCGTCATGGGCGGCTCGTCCTGCGCCGCTGAGGAGGACATCGTGCCGGTGTGTCGGCTGTGGAAGTCCAGYGCCAAGCCCGAAGACTGAGGAGGAGACCGAGATGGAGCACGTCATCGAACCGCTGCGCGGGCTGGACTGGAACGACATCGACGCCGTGGAGCACGCCACCCGCAAGGCGCTCACCCAGTTGGCCGACGACCCGGATCTGATCCGGGCCGCGCTTCTCGAACTGCCGGACCGGCCGGAGCTGCTGGCCTTGTGCGAGCACTACGACATCCTGGACAAGATCGTGCTGTACCAGGACGACGCCGGCCTACGGGTGCGRCTGCACATCTTCCTGCCCGGCTACTTCGACCGGCCGCACAACCACCGCTGGTCGTACGCCAGCCGCATCGTACGCGGGGAGTACCGGCACTACCTGTTCGGCGACCTCGACGTGGACGCCGAACCGGAGCYGGGCTCCCTGGCAGCGCTCCAGGTCCGCCAGGAGCAGGTGGGCGACAGCTACGCCCTGCACCACACGATGGTGCACGCCGTGGTGGCCGAGCCGTACACGGTGTCCCTGGTCATCCGCGGGCCGGCCGTGAAGGAGCGCTTCCTGGTCATGGACCGGGGGACCGGCGAACGCTGGTGGYAGTACGGGRCCGAGCAGGAGACAGCCGGCGATCCCTACCTGCCAAGATGATGTGAGACAGAGGTCATCGTCAGCCTAGGCTAGGTATGGCGGGTAGGGAGGGGTTGATCGTGGCGATGGTGCTGACGGCCGGGCGGGGCCTGGTCGATGATGGTCGGGTGGATGACGAG
>NZ_MAQZ01000122.1:0-13063 GCF_001756285.1 Frankia sp. CgMI4 | reverse complement strand
TAGATCGCGATCAGCGACGGGCGAACCAGCAGCCGCGGACGAACACTGCCGAGCCAGCAGCCGTCTGCCTCCGTCGTCGCACCGCGGTCGGCCGCCGTCCGGATCAGCCGGCGGAACGGGCCGGCTCCGGACCGGTCAACGGGAGCCTCTACTCCGGATCAGCAGTGGAGAGGATCTGCGTCCTCCCGGCCAGGCCATCCGGCCACCCATACGAGCAAGGCGTCGAAACAGTGGCTGGCAATTGTCCAAATCACACATTCCCAATTCACAAGGTGAGGAAAGTTCGGTGGGAACTTTCACGACCCGAGCGTTCAGCGGAAGCACCTTACTCGCCAGACGATGACCTCTGTCTCACATCATCTTGGCAGGTAGGGCGAGGGCGACGCCCAAGGTTGACGCCGACCGAAGGCAGAGCCCTTCGAACTTCATTGCTTACTACTGATGACATCACAGGTCCCCGGAGCCCGCAGGCAGCTACAGGAAGCTCTCATCTATACGCCATCGATGAGAGGGGACGCGACGATCAGAGCCCGGGAGTCGGCCCAGGCTAGCTGCGGCGTCGGCCCTCGACATACCGATATCGACGTGCCGGAAGATATCGACATCCGCTTAATGGGATGCGCAAAGGGTCACGGACCGCGTTTACTTTCAGTAGCCGGAAGAGATCGCAATTCCCGCCTCTCGATGAGTCGAGCATTGCGCTGGCCTTGTCATGYGCCATCGCCAGGTGTAGCGTGTCGCTAGGCGTCGACTGACCGTCAGAAGACGCGTCAATTCGTACCGCCCGAATAGACCATCGGAGGTCTTCACTTTCCGATGCCCTGAATTCGTGCACCCCATTCTCGGGAACTCTTCACCAGGTAGGCACGGAAGACCTGGTCACGCCGGAACAAGAATCCGGACAAGCTAATCGGCTGATCGGAGGCCGGAGATCATCGTACGTAGGCTTCAACCACCAGCACGTAGCGTACTCCAGGTCATGAACCGAAGGACAGGACGGCCAGCCTAGGGATGATCACGAGGATGTCGAACGAAGCCTACATCGAGCCCGAACCCGCGAAGCGCTTCGTCGACCACGCGGTGGAGGAGTATCAGCGGTGCCTGGCGAGTAGGAACGCCGATGGTGTGCCAACTCATCTACCGCGTGCCTCCGGTCTCCTGTTCGGTGTCGACAATCGCCACGGGATCACGATCGGCGACATCGAATTCGTGAAGAATGTGCGCGACAGCGACGCGGACGTGATAGCCGAGTTCGAAGATGTAATCGCACCGCAGTTCGGCGACGTGTACAGGAACCCCGGCCGCGGGTTCTGGTGCTCCGGCGAGGACGTCTTTCAGGCGGTGAAAAAGCACGAGGCGGCGGGTCTCGAGCTGATCGGCTCGATTCATTCTCATCCGAACTGGCATGAGATCGGACCTCAGCATGAGCGGACGCAGCGGTTGAGCGAGAAGCCGACCCGGATGGATGAGTACCTGTTCCGTCAGTCCTCCTGGCCGGTCAACCTGATCTGGTATGTCCACGCGGGCCGTCAGGGCCTCGCACACCGGGTCGCCGCATGGAAAGCAGGGCCAGAGCGGTGCGCAGAGCTCGACCTACACATCCCGTCGCAGATCCGGGATGAGTTCGGACTGGGATGACGGTCCACCGCGGCGGCCTCGGAAGACACGACGCGTCAATCGCGTGGCCTCGGTACAGGCCAGAGGAGGAGACAGGATGAACGGAACGCAGAACGGCGCTCGCGAGGGTCTTCCACCGCCCATGGTTACCATCAAGATACCAGCGGCCTTCCGGGCGCTGTCCGGCGGGCAGCGGCARGTCGCTGCCAAGGGCGAGAACATTCGCGAGGTGTTCGCCGACCTGAACGAGTGCCTGCCCGGGCTCATCGACAAGATCATGGACGGCCAGGGGTCGGTCCKACAGTATATCAACGTCTATCGAAATGACAACGACATCAGAGGCCTGGAAAATCTCGAGACCCGCGTCGAGGAAAGTGACGTGGTCTGGATAATACCTGCAGTGGCGGGAGGTAGCATTCGTCCGGYGGTCCAGGAGCCGAAGGTGCCAGAGGTTCTGCCCTCGGAGTTCTTCCTCAATCCTGGCCCATCACCGCACGCGACGAACGCCGAGCTCAGATCGAAATGCCCCGTCCACCAGATTAACTATCCTCCGGGAAGTGAGGCATACGCCGTTCTCGGCCACAGGGCCGTGGCGGAGGCCTTCACCGACTCGCGCCTGTCCAAGGAAGCGGAGAACCTACCTCCCAGGTTTCGCGACAGGGCTCTGTCCAGCAGCCTCCTCATGGTGCGTAACCTGGGATTCGCGGACCCTCCCGACCACGCCCGGCTGAGGAGGCCGATCAGCCGGGCATTTCTGCCGAACGCGATCGCCGACCTCCGCCCCCGCATCCAGGATGTCGTCGACGATCTCATCGACACATTCCCCGCGCCCGGTGAGATCGACCTCCTCGGCGCGTTTGCCCTGCCGCTTCCACTCACTGTCATCTGCGAGTATCTCGGGATACCTGTCCAGGACAGACCACTCTTTCTCGAGTGGGGTTACATTCTCAGCCAGGATCCCTTCCAGCACGCGGAGTCCGAGCTGAAGGCCGCGACCGAGGAATTCACCGACTACTTCACCCGGCTGGTGGCCCGACGCCGCACGGATCTGCGGAAGGACCTGCTCAGTGAGCTCGTAAGGGCGGCAGACAGTGACGCACTCAGTGAACGCGAACTCCTCTCCACCATTCTCCTCCTGCTCATCGCGGGCCACAAGACGGTCGCGAACCTGATAGGAAATGGGACTGCTCTGCTACTCGGCCACCCAGGCCAGCTCGACCTGCTCCGAACCACTCCCGAGCTGATTCCCGCCGCGGTCGAGGAGATGCTGCGCTTCGAGGGTTCGGCCGCCTGGGCATCCATGCGGGTCGCCGTCGAGGACATGCGGCTCGCCGGAACAGAAATTCCCAGGGGGAGCTTCGTGCATCTCTCGCTGTCCAGCGCGGGGCACGATCCGGAGGCATATGACGAGCCGGAGCGGTTCGACGTCACCCGATCCCCGAACCACCATCTGGCTTTCGGCCACGGCGCGCACTTCTGCGTTGGTGCCCCCCTCGGCCGGCTTCAAGGAGACATCGCCTTCACAACGCTGCTGCGCCGGTTRCCAGGATTCGAGCTGGCAGTCCGTCAGGACGAGGTGGAGTGGCTCGCCGACAGCTCGCTCAGCCGGGGGCTCAGAGCGCTCCCCATCCGGGTCCGGGAGCGGTTGCCGCGATGAGCACCGTATGCCACGGCCGCGGAATTACCCCCCGCCGGTCGTCTCCCGTGAGCGATCAGCGATGACGGCACGAGCAGGCGGACCGAGGATCGCGGTGGTAGGCGCGGGCGCGGTCGGTGGGTATCTCGGCGGCCGCCTGGCCGGCGCCGGTCACGAGGTGKAGTTCCTCGCCCGGGGCGAGAACCTCGCCGCGCTCCAGAAGAACGGGCTGCGGGTAATGGATGACTCAGGTTGCTGGTCGGTGCCGGATGTAAGCGCCTCCGACCACCCTGACGACATCGGAAGAGTCGACTTCGTTCTGCTCTGCGTAAAGACGGGACAGCTTTCCGATGCCGTCGAATCGCTGGGCCTCATGGTCGGCCCGGATACCGCGGTCCTCACTCTGCAGAACGGGGTCGACGCTCCCGGCCAGGTCGCGGCGAGGATTGGCCGCCGTCGCGTGCTGCCCGGAACGATAAGGATCGCGGCGACGATGGCCGGTCCTGGCGAGATTAGACACGCCGGCACCACCTGCGAGGTAAGTTTCACCGCGTGGGACGGCCAGGCATCAAGGCAGGTGACGCGCCTTCGTGAGCTCTTCCGAGAATCCCAGGTGACGGTTACCGAGCCTGACGATATTTGGGCCACCCTGTGGGCGAAGTTCCTGATGGTGGTGCCGGTCGGCAGTCTCGGAGCCGCCACCGGCGGCGCGACCATCGGCGAACTCCGTTCTCGGAGCGGTACTCGCCAGCTCCTGATCGCCGGCATGCGGGAGATCTACGAGGCCGGTCTCGGGCTGGGAATCTTCCTGCCCGACGACGCCGTGGACACGGCGATGGGACTGGTGGACAGGCAATCAGCCGGGGTCACCACCTCACTTCAGCGAGACATCCTGACCGGTAGGCGGTCGGAGCTGGACGCGTGGACCGGGGCCGCTGTCCGGCTGGCCCACGACGCAGGTCTGAGCGCGCCGGTTCACGAACTCCTATACGAGTTGCTCGCCATCCGAGAGTCGCGTGCGGCCGAAGCGGCCTAGACCCTGCCGCCCAACCTCTGCACGGGGTCTCGGGATTCGGGAGGAGGGTCAACGAGCACAGCGGACAGGTACCAGCAGAAGTGCAGGGACGCAGGCGATGCTCCCTCGTGATCTCAGGAGTCCCAAACGGTGAAAGTGAGATTCGCCGGCCGTGACCCGCTGCGGGACGTTACGGCCTATCGGAGCACAGAGYCCGCGAACACGGCGGCAAACGAGCCCGGGCGGTTCGACCTGTCAAGCAACGAACTCGTGCTTYCCCCACTGCCCACAGTGCTCTCGGTCATCGAAGATGGCCTCAGCCGGCTGGCCCGTTACCCCGACCCGACGGCACGGACCATCACAGAGGAGATCGCGAAGCACCTGCACGTCTCCCCAGACGCGGTGGCGGTGGGCCCCGGAAGCGCCGGGGTACTCCAACAGATTCTTCTCGCACTGTGCGGCGTCGGCGACGAGGTCATCTACGCGTGGCCGGGCTTCGACGCCTACCCGCTCCTGGTCGCCATCAGCGGGGCCACGAGCGTTCACGTTCCGCTCACGTCTACCGGTGATCACGACCTGGACGAGATACGTGCGCGGGTCGGCCCGCGCACCAGGGTGATTCTTCTCTGCTCTCCCCACAATCCAACCGGCGTGGTCATTGATCGCCATCGTCTGGACTCCTTTCTGCGCTCACTGCCGGGCGAYGTCCTCACGGTGCTCGACGAGGCCTACGTCGAGTTCGATCGCGGCGAGAATCCCCCGGGTACTCCGGATGTTCTCARCCGGCACCGCAACATCGTCGTGCTCCGGACCTTTTCGAAGGCCTACGGGCTAGCGGGCCTGCGGATCGGCTACGCCGCGGGCCCGGAGCGGATCATGGTGACCGTCCGCAAGGCCGGTCTTCCCTTTGGGGTCACCCACATCGCGGAGCAGGCGGCGATCCTCTCCCTGCACAGCGAGGGTGAGCTACGCGGTCGCCTGGACACGGTGACCGTGTCGCGAGACGAACTGACCGCTGGTCTCCGGTGGTCGGGTCTGCCGGTGCTGCCTTCTCGCGCCAACTTCGTCTGGCTCCCCCTGGCCGCTGCGGCCGACTCCTTMGCGCAGGACCTGGCGGAGGCAGGAATCAGGGTCCGCCCCTATCCGGGGTATGGCGTACGGATCTCCGTCGGAGCACCGGAAGCACAGGAGAGCCTCCTGAGGTCCCTTGGCCGAGGCGTACCCACGATCTGGGTGTGAGGACCGCGTCATCTCCGGCTCGGCCGGCAACGGATCCTGCCGGCGCCGCGGGCGTGGGCGTCTCGGCGCACGAGCGCGCCGTGTCTTTCTAGCGACCGAAATTCGAGGTGGGAATCTAATGAGGCTTCTCCTTATCGCCATGCCATGGCAGGGACTTGACACACCGTCCAGTGCGCTGGGAGTACTCGGGCCTTCCGTCCGCGAACAGGCGCCCGGCTGGTCCGTGGACGAGTTGTACGGAAACTTCCGGTGGGCTGAGCACCTGATGTGCGCTAGCGGCGGAGCCATCGGCGTGGCGGACTACGGCAAGGTGGCGGTCCAGGTCTTTCAGGGCGTCGGCGACTGGGTCTTCGCTCCCGCGCTGTATGACGTCGCGAGCTACCGTGTCGACGAGTACGCGCAGCTTCTCGACGCGCAGGGTGTCGACGCGGAGGTTCCCGTCGAGATGCAGCGACACTCCCGGACGTTCATCCGGCAGCTGGCGGCCGAGATCGCCGCCGATCCACCGGACATCGTCGGATTCACCAGCACTTTCATGCAGAACGTTCCGTCACTCGCGCTCGCGAGGGAGATCAAGAGAGTCGCGCCGGGCGTCCTCACGGTGATCGGCGGCAGCAACTGCGACGGGCCGCAGGKGCCGGCCCTGCACCGGAACTTCGATCAGCTCGACTTCGTGATCAGTGGTGAAGGCGAACGGTCGCTGCCCGCGCTGCTGAGGTGTGTCGCCGCAGGTGCGAGTGTCGCCGACATACCCGGCCTCAGCTGGCGGTCCGACGGGATGACGGTCACGAACCCACCCGCCGAGTCGTCCGTGCCCTTCGGCGTGGTGCCAGCCCCCGACTACGAMGGCTACTTCCAGGCGCTCGAGAATTCGTCGCTCGGCCCCGGCATCCGGCCGATGGCGGTTCTCGAGACATCCCGTGGCTGTTGGTGGGGCGAAGTTCACCAGTGCACCTTCTGCGRCCTGAACGGATCGAACATTAACTTTCGGAGCAAGGCTCCCGAACGCATCGCGCACGAGGTCCGGGACCTGGCGTCGAGGCACCGCGTTCTCGACGTGGTGATGGTCGACAACATTCTCGACATGGGCTACATCGATAAGGTGATGCCGGAGCTGGCGGCCCTCGACTGTGATCTGAGGATTCACTACGAGATCAAGTCGAACATGACCCGCGAGCAGCTGGGCCGCCTGAGGGACGCGAACGTGCTCTTCGTCCAGCCGGGCATCGAGAGCCTGAGCAGCCACGTGCTTCGGCTGATGGAAAAGGGCGTGAGTTCGGCGCACAACGTGCGTATGCTGCGAGATGGCATGGATCTCGGCCTGAGCGTCACCTGGAACATCCTGTACGGATTCCCTGGGGAGACCGACGAAGATTATCAGAGCCTGCTGAGGAAAATGGCATCACTGGAACACCTCCAGCCGCCAACCGGCGCGTGGCGCATTGCACTGGAGAGGTTCAGTCCCTATTTCGATGATCCTTCCCTTGGATTCATGTTCCGCACGCCGGCGCGCTTCTATGAACTTATCTATAATGTTCCAAAAGGCGAGTTGTATGATCTCGTCTACCTTTTCGACGGCAGTACGCGAGGGATCGCGGGGCCGCTGGAGGACGACCTGAAGCAGGCAGTCAGAAACTGGGCCGAGGCCTATCCAAGGAGCACGCTTCTGTATTGGATCGACGACCAGGGCCGGGTGGTCATCGAGGACCAGCGGGCAAGCTGGCCTGAAGAGGTCATCGAGTTGGACGAGCTGCAAAGCAATGTATACCTCGGTCTCTTCCAGGGAGCCGGGTGGGAGGGCGTGCGCCGACGGCTCGCCGACGGCGGCCAAGTCGTGACCGACGAGGAAGCCCGGAAGATCCTTCGTTACTTCGTCGACCGCGGTCTCGCCTTCGAGGACGAAGGGCGCTACGTGAGCTTGGCGCTCGAGGTCGACCCGTACCGCCGGAAGCTTGTCGACGGCAGAGAGGTCGCGGCATCCCGATGAGCGCCCTGCTGGATATCGACGGACTCAGGGCGCTGGCCGACCGCCACGGGCGCCGCCCGGCGGGCGGGCGACCGGGCGCCGCGGTGCTGGTCCTCGGTGCGGACTGGACCGGGCTCCCTGCTCCTGACGAACTGGGATCGCTTCTGCGGCGTGTGCCCGTCGCYGGTGTGCGGCTGGCTGAGGCCGTCGACCTGTCAGGACTCCCGGCTGACGTGACCGCGCGAAGCATCGCGCTGGTTCGCGAATGCTCCTCGATCGGAGTGCGGTTGTCGTGGTCATTGAGCCTGAGCCCGGACCAGATGGGGATGGTTCGGATACTCGATCACCTACCGCCTCCGGGGAAGGTGACCGTCCTGGGCGAGGGAGAACTCCCCCTCGGCCATTRGCGATCGGCGGGCAGTTTTGGTCTGTTCTATTTCCGGAAGGGGCCGGACTTCGTCTCCGTAGTCGACCAGAGGAGCGAGGCCACGAATCGGTTCATCGTCGACGACGCCGTCCTCATCGACGTGCTCCGGCAGGGAATGTCGGGATGCGCGTGGGCCGACGTGACCCGGACTCCGCAGTATGCCGCGGCCGCGCGGGACCTGGTGGGCAAGGGCTTGATCCTGCGCGTCGGCGACTATTGCGTCACTCTACCGGTGCATATGCGTCGTTGGCCGGTGGGGACGCTTCTGCTGGGCGGGACTCTGGCCGCGGCCGGCACGAAGAAGTCCGTTCTGACGGTTGACCGGCAGCTCTGACCGACTCCCGCGGCCCTCTTCCTGGAAGCCGGGCGGCCACCACAGCCGGGTCGCCACCGAAGCCGCCCGGTGCCAGGTGTGGCTCGGCAGTCTCGGGCGACTCGGCGCCGACCCGGCCGGCCGGTGACCCCAGACCGTCAGTAGTGGCTGTTCATGGCGGTACGCACCTCGGCGAGGGTTGCGTCGGCGACGGCTCCCGCTCGTTCGTTGCCCTCGCGGAGCACACGGCGCAGATGGGAGCGGTCCTCGGCGTAGTCGGCTCGGCGAGCCCGGATCGGTGCCAGGTAGTCGTTGACCGCTTCGATCACGATCTTCTTAAGTGCGGCGGCCCCGGCGGAGCCGATGTCGTCGGCGACCTGATGAGGGTGCCGGTTCTGGCAGAGCGAAGCGAGCAGGAGGAGGGAGGACACCTCGGGACGGTTCGCGGGATCGTAGGTGATGTGGCGCTCGGAGTCGGTCTTCGCTCCCTTGAGCAGCCGGGCGGTCTCGTCGGCGGTCGCARCCAGGGCCACAGCGTTACGCCGGCTCTTGCTCATCTTGGAGCCATCCGTGCCGAGGAGAAGGGGCGCGCTYGACAGGAGCGCCTCGGGCTCTGGAAACAGTCTGGWGCCGTCGCCGTAGCGGTCGTTGAAGCGGYGGGCGATCGTGCGGGCGAGTTCGAGGTGGGGAAGCTGGTCCTGGCCCACTGGGACCAGGTTTCCCTTGCAGAAGAGAATGTCGGCGGCCTGGTGGACGGGGTAGGTGTACATCAGGCCACTGACGGCCGACTGCCGGGAATGCGCGATCTCCTCCTTGACGGTGGGATTGCGGTTCAGCTCGGCAACGGAGACAAGGCTTAGAAAGGGCAGCATCAGCTGGTTGAGGGCGGGGACGGCACTGTGTGTGAAGATCGTGCTGCGTGCCGGGTCTATGCCGATGGCCAGGTAGTCCAGGACCAGTTCCTCCACGTGGGCGGTCAGGTTGTCCGCTACGTCGCGATCGGTCAGAACCTGGTAGTCAGCAATAATCAGGAAGATCTCCGTCCCGAGATCCTGAAGGCGAACCCGATTGTGCAACGTGCCGAAGTAGTGCCCGAGATGTAGGCGCCCGGTAGGACGGTCACCCGTCAGTACCCGAAACCGCTCGGGGTTGCTGAGAATCAGTTCTTCCAATTCCGCGCTGCGCGCCTGGGCGGCGGAGGTTCTGAGCGCCGAGGTAGCGGGGTCCGAGTCTGTGGTATCTAGGCCTATGGACGCGGAATCAGTGTTCACGGGATCTCCTGGAAGGTCGGTCCCGCCGTCGCGATGGCACGAGCCCGATCCCCGAGACGCGAAGGGCCGTCCATCCGAACGGCGCGATCACAGCTGGGAAGGCGGCCGCTCCTACTACTGAGCTTTAATCTTCGAGGTCAAGCTGGTTTTCTGTGTTTGTCTACGGGCGGGTGTGAATCGGGTAGACCGGCTATATGAGATATGCGACGGGTGGCGGGTTAACGCCCGCCGAGCAGGTGGAACGTGAGCGGGTCCGGAGGGCTGCGGCCGGCCGGTTCGCCGCGGGGGCGAGCCAGGCCGAGGTCGCCCGGGAGTTCCGGGTGACCCCGAAGACCGCGAGCCGCTGGCACCACRCCTGGGAGGCCGAGGGCGAGTCCGGGCTGCGCTCGGCCGGRCCGGGGTCGCGGTGCCGGTTGGATGACCGGGACCTGGCCCGGTTGGAGGCGGTCCTGCGCCGGGGACCGGGGCCGTACGGCTGGGAGGATCAGCGGTGGACCCTGGCCCGGGTCCGCCAGGTGATCGCAGCAGAGTTCGGGGTGGACTACACCCTGGCCGGGGTGTGGCTGCTGCTGGACCGGCAGGGCTGGTCGTGCCAGCTCCCCGCCCGCCGCGCGGTCGAACGCGACGACGCCGCGGTCGACGCCTGGGCGCAGGAGGAGTGGCCGGCGGTAAAAAGACCGCGGCGGCCCAGGACGCCTGGATCTGTTTCCTCGACGAGACAGGACAGGGGCTGAGGCCGCCACGGGCACGGACCTGGGGCCGGCGGGGTCGGACCCCGGTGGTGCGGGTACCGGGGCGGGGTGGGAACGGCCGGGTGAGTGTGGTCGGGATGGTCTGCTACCGGCCCGGCTGGCGTCCGCGGCTGCTCTACCGGGCCCGGACCTGGCGGGGTGGTGGCGGGCGCAGGGGGATCGGCTGGGAGGACTGCYGGGATCTGCTGGCCGCCGCGCATGCGCAGCTTCCCGGGGGCCGGCTGGTGCTGGTCTGGGACCGGGTGAACATCCACCGGCAGACGGAGATGACCACGTTCCTGCGGGAGCACGCGGGCTGGGTGAGCGCGGTGCTGCTACCGGCCTACGCCCCTGAGCTGAACCCGGCCGAGGGGGTGTGGTCACAGCTCAAGCGCACCGCTGTGGTGAACCTGGCTGCCYGCGCCCTCGACGAGGTCTGCCAGGCGGTCAAGCACGGGCTGAAACGAATGCAGTACCGGCCCCCGTTGCTGTTGGGGTTCCTCGCCGAAACCGGTCTGRTCTGGGAAGAGCTATGGTCAACATGACTCCACGCATTAAAGCTCAGGAAGAGCGCCACCAGATGAGGCACGAACGGTCCACGCCCCCATATTAACAGCAGCCGTCTGGGCGGTTCGGTTCCGAGTGAAGACGGCCGGCCGACCCGGTGGCCGGTCATGGCGTCCGCCGGCACCATGTTCGACATGCCCGCCCGTGCCATCCGGCTCGACGCTCTCCAGAAGACCCGCCATCCGCAATCCCCCCGCGAGCTGACCGCACCGACCGACGTCCGCCATGACGCTGTTCACCCGTGAGGATGACAGCCCGACCACCACCGCACCGGCGACCACCGTGTGATCTGTCGGCCGAGCAGGAGGATCAGCGACCGGCCAACCTGCGTCCCTCGGTTCGCCGCCCTGGTCTACGACGTCGGCCGGTTGCTGCGACCATCGAGCGCACCGTGGATGTCAGCGCGCAACTGGGCGACCAGGCCGCGGGCTGTCCCGGTGCCAACGGCGAGCCGCTTGCGCAGCGTTTCCGCGGAGATGGGGCGTTGGTGCTGCTGTCAGTGCAGCACGTCCTCGGCGCGGGCGCGGTGCAACAGGTCCTGCCTGCGCGCCTCACGCGACAGCGGGCCCCCGACGGTAGTCCTGCCGGGCATTGGCTCGGCTGCCGTCGCTGAACACGCACACGATCCCCAGCCCGTCGTCGGTCACCGTGGCCGGCATCAGTCGTCCTCGCCAGGTTCGTCGGTGAACTCCGCCGCGACCTCGGTGTCCGCCGCCGGATCATCGGCCAGGCCGGCCGCCGCGCCGGCTCGCGCATACGCCTCCCCGAAAATCCGGGTGGTGTCCAACCGGCGAAGGTAAGCCTCCGTCGTGGTGACCGATGAGTGACCCATCAAATCCCGCAGCACCAGCAGCGGATCGGCTTTGCTCAGATACAACGCCAACGCGGCGTCCGGCCCGCCGTCTCCACCGGCCGCCACCAGTTCGGCGGCCCGCCGGTAATGCCCATCCACCAGCCGTTCCAACGTGGCCATCGCGAAAGAATGCCGCAGCCGATGCGGATGAACATGCGGGAACCGCAGCTCGACACGTGCCCGGATACGATCCGACGCGCGTTCCAAAACGGTCGCCCAGGCGGTGAAYGGTCCGCCGTCCGASCGGACCGCCAACAGGCACGAACCACCATCCGGAGCGACCAGCCGCCGCCGCTCGCCCGGCGTCAGCGCATCCCAGTCCCGGCGCACCCCGTTAATCCGCCCGCCACGCATGTCCGGCTCGCTCACCCGCAGCGCAGGACCCCACCGGGCCGGCGGACACCATGATGCTCCTTCCACCGCGGCGGCCCGGTCCAGCGTCACATAATCATGCACAACCCTCAGCGCCTCGACGCTGATCCAACTGGTACGGAACTTACGGCCCTTGGCCACCCCGGACGGCACCGGCAGCGCCCCCGGCCGGGACGGCGRCGTCGGGATCTCATAGACCAGCAGCGACGAGAACTCCTGCAACCGCAGGCCCGTCGCCAACGCCAACCCGWCCACCGCCCGGTTACGGGCAAGCTCCCGCCCCGCATAGCCAGCATCCGCCTGACCGTCCCGGTCCAGCCCGGCCAGCGCGTTCAGCAGCAACGTCGCAAAGTCGGCTTCCAGATATTTGATCGTGACGTGCGGTTTCGGAGTTCGGCGCATCGCCAGGTTCACCCGGACGTCACGCACCATRCCGCCGACCATGGCCTTCGCGGTCCGGTAGGTGAACGGCTCGGCCGACGCATAGCCTTCGGCCATCGCCCACCGGTAGAACATGCTCACGATGCTTATGTGCTGGCTCCACGTGCTCRCCGCCAGCCGCCGCTCCACCGGCCCCGCCGACCGGTCCTCGGCATATTTCCCAAGTGCCAGTTTGAGCTGCTCGCGCGGGCCGAGCACGTCGATGCCGTGCCCGGCCAGGAACTCCACCCAGTCCTTCACCGCCCGCGCATACGCCGCCCACGACCGCGGCGCCGGCACACCGCACGCCGGAAGCTCACGAAGCCACCGGTTCACCACCGCCGCCGGCCGCACGCACCCCGGCCCGTCCTCGAACCGCAGATCGTCGTCGACCAGCACCGGCATGCGCTCGGGGATCAGCGGCGCTGCCTCGACATCCCACGACTCCCACCCCCGTGACGAGAAGAAGATCAGCAACATGGGAGTCGACGGTAGAACCACGACACGGCGCCGAACCACGACCAAAAACGCCGTGTCACCCCAGGTCAGCAGCGAATCGCTACACAGCAACTAAGTGGTTGAGCCTGGAAGTCCTTTGGGGGTGCAGTGATCAGCTGGGTTCGGTGGGGAGGTGGA
>NZ_MAQZ01000121.1:0-13213 GCF_001756285.1 Frankia sp. CgMI4 | reverse complement strand
CGCCCACACCGGCCCCAAGGTCACGAACCTGGCCGAGGGCTGGCCCTCTTTGGAGCTGGAGCAGCGCTGGGAGATCATTAGTACCGTCATCGAGGCCGTCGTACTGAAGGCGGCTGACGGCCCAACGAACCGCTTCGACCCCGAACGGGTGGAAGTGGTCTGGCGTCCCTGACGCCCCACCCCGCCGGACGCACCAGTCCGGCGGGGTATTCGTCGTGGATACCCTGACGGGCATGGGCCTGCACCTGTCCGGCGATCCAGAGGCGGACGCCCTCATCACGTCCGATGCGTTGGCGCTCCTGGTGGGGATGGTCCTTGATCGGCAAATCGGACAAACAAGGAACGACCGGTRGGCGGAGCCCAGAGCCGGCCGCCTGCTTCAGCCCGGGCGCCGGTCGTTGGCTGATCGCGGCCCGTGGCCTGATCACTACGACAGCGTAATACGCTGTGTTACGATACCGGCATGCCAAACATTCGGTTCACGATCTCGACGTCCTCGGACGTCCAGGCCGCGGTCAGGATGCACGCCGAGGCGGCAGGCATGGATGTGTCCGCTTACATGATCGCGGCGGCCGTCGCGCAGATGGCGCGCGACGATGCCGCTACGGCGACCTTCGCGGCACTCGACGCGCGCAACCAGGCAGCCCTTGAGCAGGCTGGCGGCGTCCCTGAGACGGACCTGCCTTCGTTCGACGCCCTGACCCTGGACGAGCAGGCGCTCGTCCGCCGGGTCCTGAACAGCGCGCTTGGATCGGACGCCGCGAGCGTCGCATGATCGCGCGTACTGTCGTCTATGACGCCGGGATGCTCGTGGCGCTCCTGCGAGACAGCTCGGCGGCGCGGCTGCTCCACCACGGCTTACGCGCGGCTCCGCACCGGCCGGTCGTCATCGGACCGGTCCTTGCCCAGGCGTGGCGACCGGACCCGAAGACGGTACATGCCTTCAGCCAGTACCTGAAGGACTGCACCGTGCCCCAGACTCGGGAGAGCGCTTCCCCTATGCGCGGCATGTCGAGCACCGCCGGCTGCGTCGCCTGCGCGAGAACCTTCACCCTCGACTCGTACAAACGGGCGGGGGCCATGCTCGCCGAGGCCAGTCTTCCCCCGAAGAAGCGGCCGGACGTCATCGACGCCCTGGTCGTCATCGCGGCTGCTCTTCACGGTCCGGCCCAGATCCTCACCAGCGACCCAGACGACATAGGCGCCTACACCGCCACACTTGACCGCGCTGACATCGTCGTCGAACCGATCTGAGACGCTCCTCGCGATTCTGGGCTGACGTTCCGTCGTTGCGAGCGGCCGAGCAGCGGCCTTGATCGGTGCGGCGAGCCGGCTGCACGATCGGTGTCATGAGCAGCCTCTGCATCCGGCCCGCGCTGCCCGCCGATCTAGTGATCATCGCTAACCTGACGCACGGCAGCCGGCCGTGGGCGATCGTCGAAAACATGGTCGTCGACGCCCAGACCCGCCCCGCGGCGTCGGCGAGACGCTTATTACCCACGTTCTCGATACCGCTCGCGCCGCCAACTGCTACAAGGTTCAGCTTCTGTCCCGCAACGACCGGTCGGAAGTCCACGCCTTCTACGCGGCGGTCGGCTTCACCCATTCCGCCGCCGGGTTTCGGATCTACCTGACCTGACTCGACCAGGCCGCGCGGGTGTTGGCTCATCGAGCCGAGGCGGATGGCCGCGCGTTGTTGCTGCCGCAGCAGGTTCCTGCCCTCCGGCACACCTGGCCAGCATGGTCATGTTGATTCCGTGCGCGTGGCGCGGCGGATCGTCAATGGTCGACCGCTCGGCGGTGAGCTCGCGGCAGTCCGTGTCTACCGCGGCCGTCCCAGCCCCGATCACCAGCCGGAGGCCGCGAGGGCCAGTGACCGGCAGGCCGACCGCTGGACCCGTGATCCTCGGGTGGTCGTTGTCCGCCGGCAGCTCCGCTACCCGAAGGCATGGCCGGCCGAGCCCGCGCAGGAAAAAGGTATCGACGTCGCATTCGCCGTGGATTTCGTGCGCCTTGCCTGCGAGGGCGCGTACGACGTCGGTGTCCTGTTCAGCCGCGACACGGACCTCGTGCCCGCGCTTGAGCCCGTCCGCGATCTTGGTGCTCATGTGGAGGTCGCGAGCTGGAAGGCACGAGCCGACTTCGCTTTCCCGACTCGCAGCTTCCGTGGTGCCACTACCTCGACGCCGACGACTACGGAGCCTGTCGGGACTACACCGACTACACGGCGAGTTGACCGCCGGCCGCGGTGGCCACTGCCGAGCCCGCACCGGGCACCGTAGTCGTGTCGTGGTACGCCGACRCTGGTATCAGCGCATCTCGGACTGCGTCGTAGTCCAGCCATGGATCCCGCAGGAACTGCCGCCATCGTGGATCGTGGCCGACGAGCTTCACCCGGAAGTCGAGATGGTGCATGCCGGGCCGGTGCGGGAAGGGTGGGATGTTCAGCGATGTCGTTGTCATCGACTCGTTTTCGGGCCTCGACTCTCTCCCGATCGACCATGGGTGCGCGACTTGCGGCGCGTCGTCAGCACCGGAAGAGACGCGACCCGACTGATCGGGCGATCAGGCCGTGGAAGACGGTCTGCCCCCACGATGCTCGTCCGCGCGGTGAACGAACTCGGCGATCTGCCTGACGGCGGCAATGGACTCGGGGGTGTCAACGGCGCCGTGGTACACGTGAGGCAGTTCGTCGGCGACGTCCAGGACGACATCGGTACCGGCCGCGGTCGCGGCGGCGAGACGCTCGGAGTCGCTGAGGAGTATCTCGGCGCCCCCGGTCTGTATGAGCAGTGGCGGGAGGCACGCTTGGGAGGCGAAGAGCGGCGACGCCGCGGGATCGCGGGGGTCGGCGCCGCCCAGATAGGTCTCCGCGACGCCGCGGATGAGGTCGGGGCTGAAGATTGGATCCTGATCGGCCCGCTCCTGGAACGAGGCGCCGGACCCGGTGAGATCGAGTAGGGGAGAGATGAGCACCCCCGCAGCTGGTAGCTTGTCACCGTGATCACGTAGCCGGTGCAGCAGGCTGAGAACGAGGCCTCCGCCCGGCGGAGTCGCCCGCGATGACGACATCGGCCGGCGTGGCGTCGCCTGGCCTGGGACGACCTACCCGAGGGGCGACTCCGAGTGTCTGGGACCCTATTCGGCAGCACCCAGCCCTTGGCGGACGGCGAGTTCGACCGGGGAGTAGGAGTCGTCGGCGCGATTCAGGTCGAGGGGGCCCTCCGGGTCCAGCGGCGGCTGGGCGAGGAAGCGTGGAACGGACCCGCGGTGTCGTTGCGCGGCGTGGATGAGGAACGGGTGGCAGAGGTAGACGTCGCCGGCCTGCCCGGTCGCGAGGACCAACGGGCGGTCGGGGCTGTCGAGCTTGCCTGCCTCGTCCAGCTGTCCGCACAGCTCCAGTCCGTTGCGGCCGCGTTCGCCCGCGGGTGCCAGAAACGGCGGCACGTCGAGGTGTGATCCGGCCTTGATGCGGGTTGGTGCGTCGTCGGGGCCGACGTCGGAGAACAGGAACAGCATCAGCAGAGCTCGGCCGCGGGATCTGATGTTCAGCCAGAACCACGTTTCGCCGTCCGGCAGGTAGGAGCCGTCCATGTGCCAGCCGGCGTCACCGGGGTCGTCGGGGTGCGGGAAGCGGATGGGGAACGTGCCCAGACCGGTGCGTGGCCGCCACCGACCGGGTCCGACCAGCTGATCGAGCGCGGCGCGCAGCCGTGGTGTGTTGGCGGCCTGCCGGAAGGGCTCCTCTCCGCTTCCGTCGATCCGGATGACGGGACGGGTCCAGCTCGCCGGGTCGGCGGGATCGAGTCCGGTCATGCGCCACAGGATCGAACGGCATGCGTCTGCCAGGGCCCTCGGGAACGCCCGTCGGACGTGTACGAAGCCCTCGTCGATGAATGTCTGGACCTCTTCGTCGGTCAGCGTCGACACCGCGGCCATCACCTCGGCCTCAGATCGTCGTCGACTTGGGACGATCACTCAAATGGTTTTCGCGGGGTGCGGCGGAGGAGGCCCACGGGCCGGGACGACGTCGACCGCAYGGTTGCCCGACCAGCGGACCGGCGGCTTGCGAGGCATGGTGATGGGATCGAACTGGTATCGCCTTCCCATGGAAGCTGTCGTCGATCAAGCAGGTCGGATCGTGCTGCCCAAGTTCATCCGCGACGCGCTGGGCCTGCTCCCGGGTACGAAGGTGGACATCTCGCCGTACGGCGCTGGTGTGCAGGTCGTGCCAGCCGGCAGGACCGCGCGCCTCGTGGAGGAGAAMGGCGTGCTCGTGGCGGCCGGCGACACGGTTGTTGATGACGAGATCCTGTTCGGCCTCATCGACGCGGGTCGCAGATGRCTACCGCGGTCGACACGAGTGTCGCGGTTCCCCTCGTGGTGCGCTCGCATACGCATCACGTGGACGTGGTGCGATGGTGGGACGGGCGGGAGCTCACGCTGAGTGRGCATGCTTTGGCGGAGACCTACTCGGTGCTCACCAGACTGCCGGGCGACGCAAGACTGTCGGGGCCGGATGCCGCGCGCCTGCTCGACGCGCGGTTTACGGCACCGTGTGCTCTGAGCGGCTCACACGCCCAGAAGGTTCACACGACGTTGAGCCGCCTTGGCATCGCTGGGGGCGCCGTGTACGACGGGCTGGTGGCTCTGGCCGTCAAGGAACATGACCTGGCCCTCGCGACGAGGGATGCACGCGCACGTGGCACGTGGAACCTATGACGCGGTCGGAGTAAAGGTCATTATCGTTTGCTGACCGGTCAGCGGCCTGAGGGTGTTGCCTGGTCGGYCAGCCAGTCGGCGGTGCGGTTCAACCAGGCCCATCGTCTGTTTCCGAGCAGGTGGTCGCCGCCTGCCACGAGCAGCAGTTCTCTCCTGGGCGCGGTGGCCGCCACATGGCGGGCCTGGTCCGGCGTCGGCAACGTGTCCGCTCCGCCAGCTACGACGAGCAGGGGCTGGTGGACGGATGCCGGCAGATCCGGGTACGCGAGAGCGGCGGCGACCCGCTGTGCCTCGTCCGCGCCGCCGCAGCGGATCGTCAGCGTGTCGGTGGCGAACTGCGGCAGCGTCTCCCAGGTCGGCATTGGATAGGGGCCGCTGACCGTTGCGACGGCGCGGACCCGCGGGTCGACGCCCGCTCCGATCGCGCGGGAACGACAGAGCGTAACAATCGCGGCGACGTCGGCGTCGTCGACAAACCAGGACACGGTCACTGCCTCCTTGAACGGGATGGTGCGACGGGGTTGCGCGCTGGGGCGATGTCAGGCGACGGTGAGGACCGCGTTTCGTCGGATGCGCCGCGCCCGCAGGTCCTCGATGACATTCGGCGTMCGTGTCCAGGGCTCGACGACGCCGATCTCGGGATGCAGGTGTCCYCGGCGGATGAGCCGTACCAGGGTTCGCAGGTCCGCGGCGTCCTCGGCAGGCGTCCCGGCGTAGTGGAACTGTTCGATCGGCGCGCCGACGGTCCCATCGATCCAGTCGAAGAAGTCGACGGTGATGGACTGCGCGCTGACCTGCCCGAACCAGATCACCCGACCGGTGGTGCCGGCTTTACGCCGGGCGGCGGTGAAGCCAGGGACCGCGGACAGCACCAGCAGTTCCATGCCCGATTCGTCCGGTAGCGCGACGTTCTCCTGGTGCAGTTCCAGCGTTCCCACCAGCGGGTGCCGGTACGCCTTGCGCCCATGCATGCGGGCGCGCACGTCCGCGCGCGCCCAGAGGCGGCGGAAGCGCTCACTGCCCATCGCCAGCTCGCCGATGAGCGAGGCCAGGCGGGAGTCCTCGGGGTACTTGCCGGCGGCCAGGCGCAGGTGCCCGACGACGTCGAGGGTGCAGTTCTCCCAGTCCGCGTAGAGGCCGCGCTCGGCCTCCTCAAGGAAGATGTGCCGGGCGGTGTTCAGGCCGGGCATCGGCCGGCGGTAGAGGAGCCCGGCGAGGCGATTCCCCGCGAGCACGTCCAGCTGGTGGTTCATGATCAGTTCGGGTGTGTCGGGGACCAGGTCGAGGACGCGCGCCAGCTCCGGCCGGATCCGCCCGCCCGGCGCCTTGGCGCGCCGGCGGCGCTGCCGGGCGAGTCGGTAGAGGTGCCCGCGTTCGGTCTCGTCGAGGCCGAGGACGCGGGCGAGCGCGTCGAGGACCTGCTCGGAGGGCTGGGTCGCGCGGCCCTGCTCCAGGCGTACGTAGTAGTCGACGCTGACTCCGGGCAGGTGCGCGACCTCTTCGCGGCGCAGTCCCTCGACTCGGCGGCTGGAATGGGCGCCCCTGAACGCCGGACGCCGCGGCACCAAGGATCGGAGGCACCCGATCCGAGGAGTTCCCATGAAGACGCTGATCGTCTACGCGCATCCGGAGCCGAAGTCACTCGACGGCTCGTTGAAGGACCTCGCAGTGTCCACCTTGGCGACCGCCGGGCACGAGGTACGGGTGAGCGATCTGTACGCGATGAACTGGAAGGCGGTCGTGGACGCCGCGGACTACGGTCCCGACGCCTCACGCCCGCTGAAGGTCGCTCTGGACTCGGGCCGGGCCTTCGACGCCGRGACGCTCACTCCGGATGTCCTCGCCGAGCAGGAGAAACTGTGGTGGGCGGACACGATCATCTTCCAGTTCCCGCTGTGGTGGTACACGATGCCCGCGATCCTCAAAGGCTGGGTGGACCGGGTGTTCACCTTCCACTTCGCGTACGGCGTCGGCGAGCACAGCGACACCAAATACGGCGAGCGCTTCRGCGAAGGCACCCTCGCGGGAAGGAAGGCCCTGCTGTCGGTGACCGCCGGCGGGCCCGAGGCGCACTACGCCGCGCGCGGGATCAACGGCCCCATCGACGATCTTCTGTTCCCGATCCACCACGGCATCCTCTACTACCCGGGCATCGAGGTACTGCCGCCGTTCGTGCTGTACGGCACCGACCAGATGACCGGCGAGGACTACCCGAACGTCGCCAAAGCCTGGGAGCAGCGCCTGCTCACCCTGGAGTYGACCGAGCCGATCGCGTTCCGACCACAGAACTTCGGTGACTACGAGATCCCCTCGCTGCACCTGAAGAAGGGACTGGAGCCCGCGGGCCGCACGGGTTTCGGGCTGCACGTGCGCAGTTGACCTCCGGGCGCGGGCTGCTGATCGCGAGATCGTTGACGTTCACCATGACCGGGGGCCTCCGCCGCTGCTCGGGGAGGGGCGGGTTGCCGTCGCGTGGGATGGGCCATCACAGCGGCGGATCGTCAGGGGCGACGACTCGACGGTGAGCTCGCAGCCATCCCCGCGATCTGACCGGCRTCGCGGTTGCCGCCGTGAAGCGGTCGGCTACCGTTGACCTGTGGGACTGCACCTGAGCCAGATCGACGAAGCTGACGAGTTGCTGACGAACGAGCCGTTGGCGCTGCTGATCGGGATGGTGCTGGACAGCGGGTATCGGAAAGATGGAGTGGAGAGCGTCCTTCAGGCGTCTGCGGGCGGGTTGCGGGGGGTGCTCTCGTGCCAGTCCTTTCCGATGCCTCGCAGCAGMGGCGGGTAGACGATCAGCAGGCGAAACGGCGTGATCGCCGCCATGTAGACCCGTCCGAGCAGGCCGTTCGGTTTCACCAGCACGGTCATCTGGCCTCGGTGGCCAGCCGGCTGACGGCCGGCGTCGTCGTCCGGGATCCAGCCGACGTGCAGCACTCCGTGAACCGTGCGGTTGACTATCTCCGCGGCCCATTCGTTGTCCGTCAGAAAGACTGACCGGAACGGGAGGGTCTCGAACGCGGGTCCGGCTGGTGCGTCGCGCAGGTCGGCTGGTAGGCGTTCACGCAGCGTCGGCACCCGGATGGCGATACCCGAGTCGGGATCGTCCCAGCCGAGCCAGGCTCCGAGGCGCCAGCGGATCCTGAACAGCAGCCGGGCGACCCATGACGGGTTGTCCCCCGTGTCGCCCTCGGCGATCAGCCGCACCAGCCTCGGGAAGTCCTGCGCGGTGCCTGGTGTGGGCAGGGCCCAGAGGTCCTCGATGCGGAAGTCAGGCGTGATGTCGTGAATTCGCCAGGGCCGGGATGTGTGCGCGGTCTTCGGGAGCTTCCTTTTCGTCCTCGTCTTTGTCATTCTCGTCCTCCGGGTCCTTGGGGGCGCGGGAAGCCCGAGCACGCCCGCGACGGCGCGGGCCGCGAGAAACAGTATTTCTCCTCCACCTCGCGCCCGACGGGACGTCCGCTGCCGTGCAGGTGGAACGTTGGCCGTGTCGGTGAACAGTGGTCAGTGAAGCGACCTGTACAGATCAGGCGCTGACGGCGAGGCCGCTCGCGCGCAGGGCGGCGACTCGAGCCGCGGGCGCGGTGGCGATCGAGCCGGCCGCATACGGCGGTTGGGGATCGTATTCGACAACGAGCTGGATGGATTCGGCGATGTCGTCGCCCACCATGCGTCCGGTCAGGTGCAGGGCGAGATCGATGCCGGCCGAGACACCGGCCGCGGTGGCGTACTTCCCGTCGATGACGACTCGTTCGGCGGTGGCGATGGCACCGAACGTCGTTAGATGATCAAGGCAGATCCAGTGTGAGGTGGCGCGGCGACCGGTGAGCAGGCCCGCGGCGGCCAGCAGGAGCGAGCCGGAGCAGACCGAGGCCGTCCAGGTGGCCGCCGCGTCAACGCCGCGCAGCCAGTCGAGGGTCGGCTGGTCAGCCAGGAGGTCGGCGGCTCCGGGACCACCTGGCACCAGGAGCACGTCGGGGGCGGTGACCTCGGAGAGCGCGGCATCGGCGACGACGGTCAGGCTGGCCGTGTCGGCCCGGACCGGGCCGGGCCGGGCCGGGCGGCTGCGAAGATCACCTCGGCCCCGGGAATGCGGGCGAGGATCTCGTACGGGCCGATGGCGTCCAGGCCGGTGAAACGGTCATACAGCATGATCGCGATCTGCATCAGTATCCTCCGGAGGTTGGATTTGGATGAGGTCGGAACTGGCGGCGGTATTCCATCGGCGGCACACCCAGGACCCGAACGAAGGCGCGCCGCATCGCCTCAGCGGTGCCGTATCCGCACGACCGGGCGATCTGCTCGATTCCCTCGTCGGTGTCCTCCAGCCGTCGGCGGGCCGTCTCCAGCCGGACCCCGTCCACGTACCGCCCCGGCGTCACTCCGACCTCAGCGGCGAAGGCACGGGTGAAGTGACGGGGTGACAGCGTCACGCGGCGGGCGAGAGAACCGACGGAAAGATCGCCTTCGGGGTGCTCGTCGATCCAGTGCTGGACCTCGCGCAGCTGCGGCCGTTCGGYGACCTGAGCAGCGAGCTGCGCGCTGAGCTGTGCCTGCCCACCCGGCCTGCGCAGGAACATCACCAGGTGCCGGGCTATCAGCAGCGCGACGTCCCGCCCGAGGTCCTCTTCGACCAGCGCCAACGCCAGGTCGATACCTGCGGTGACGCCGGCCGAGGCGGCGATGTTCCCGTCTCGGACGTAGATCGGCTCGGCGTCGACCTGGATGTCGGGGAAGCGTCGAGCGAGCGCAATGTGCCCAGTGCGTCGTGGCGCGACGTCCGGCCAGCAGGCCGGCCTCGGCGAGCAGGAAGGCCCCGGTGCAGACGGAGACCACACGATCGGCCTCGGCCGCCAACTCGCCGATGCGGYGCACCAGCTCCGGGTCGGGGGCGGCCGTACCCGGCCCGCCGGGCACCAGCAGTGTGTGAGCTGGTCCGACGTGGTCGATGTCGGCGTCGGGTAGCAGCCGCAACCCACTGCATGTGCGCACCGGGTGGCCACCAGGCCCGGCGGTCATGATCCGGTACGCACCTGGCCGTTCCGTGGCGGCGTCCGCCCCGGCGAACACCTCCAGCGGGCCGGTCACATCCAGGCTCTGGACGTCGTCGTAAAGCACGATGACCACGCTGCGCGGCCTCATGCGGATTAGGCTGGCAGGGCTCGAGTATGGCGGCAAGGACGCGGTTCCCACCTTTCCCGCCATCGCGTCCCGCCATCGCGTCCCGCCATCGCGTCCCGCCATTGCGGGCAGGGCCGCGGCGCGCGGCGCCGGGCTTCGGTCCTACCCGGCCGAGACGGCCACGAGATCCAGCTCGTCCACCTGGCCTGCCGTACCTCTCGGCTACCAAGGCTGCCGGCCGACTACGCGGCCTGCCGGGACCACTGACGCCCAGGACTCTGCGTCGGTAGCGTGTCAGTCACTTTCTCCCCGCCGTCCTCCGGGACTGGCGGGGCTTTTTTCTAGATCGGCTACAAGGCGGCTGCTCAGGGTGTGATCCTGGACCCGCAGGCCGTCATTGCCGCGGCGACGGGCCCAGCCGCCCCGCCCGTCCCGGCGGCTCCGCCCGCGGCAAGCGTCACGCCTCCGGAGACATCGCCGCCTGCTGGATGACGGCATTCAGAGTATGGGGACGACGTGCGCGGCACGGTACATCCCGTACCGCTGCCTCCAGCTCCGCTGGTGCAGTGTTGGCTGACAGCGCAGCCAGCGATTACGAAGCGCGCCGGGACACCGCGAACCACACGGCGATATGGCCGGCGGTGCGACGGCCGCCGTTCCCAGGCCGGCTACGGTGTTCGGGTGGGACTTCACCTGAGCCAGATCGACGAGGCGGACGAGCTGCTGACGAACGATCCGTTGGCGCTGTTGATCGGGATGGTGCTGGAGCAGCGGGCACCGGAAAGAACGAGCCCGGCGGAATGACTCGTGTCACCCGAGCAACCGAGCTCTGACTGGTCACGGCGGTGCCCGTGGGCACCGAGCCTGTCCCGGTCGGCGATCTTCGGCAGGCTCACCACCTCGAGGCGATGGCGGCAGTCGTGATCTCGCTGTTGTTCGGTGGTCGCGACCCGAGCATCGTCTTCAACCTGGTCGATGCGATCCCGAACCGGTAGACGCCAGACCGCCTCGCCGCGCTGTTCAAGGCGACAGATGTTCCGGCCCGTGATGGGGGAGAACCGGGGCGAGCAGGCCGGTTAGAGTGAGAACCCGGGGTTATGATCCGGCTTGCGGCTGCCGGAGCGAACAGGACTACGGCCGCAGTCGCTCAGAGCTGCTCACGGCAGCCTCGACTACTGATAGTGGTAGCGGCAGGAGATGATTGTGATCTGGCTGGGCTCAATCGCATAGATCAGGCGGTGCTCGTCGTCGATTCGCCGGGAGCGCAGCCCGGCGAGGTTGTTGCGCARCACTTCCGGTTTGCCGATGCCCTGCCCATCTGGATCGCGTTTGATGTCCGCGATCAGGGCGTTGATGCGCTTGAGAGTTTTGYGGTCCTGGCTCTGCCAGTACAGGTAGTCGTCCCAGGCATGGTCGGTCCAGGTCAGCTTCACCCGTCAGGATCCGGGGAACGCTCGACCGCGCCGCCTGAACGCCACTGCTCGACGCTCTCYATCAGCCGGCGGGCGTTGGCAGGCGTGCGCAGCAGGTAGTTGGTCTCCACGATCGCGTCCCAGTCCTCCTTGCTCACCAGGACCGCGTTCCCCCTCTTCGAGACGATCTCTACCGGTGTGTGATCGGCGTTGACCTGTTCGAGAAGTGGGAACAGTGTCTTGCGCGCCTCGCTGGCACTGATCGCCGCGACCATGCCGGCACCTCCCTGAGCGTCCAGTCGTACCAAATACGGTACCATCCCTGGGTGCTCGTCAGCTGGCCGTGCAGCGGGGGGTCAAACTGGCGTCGCGTAGGGACCGGTAGCGTCCAGTAGTGAGGGACACGGAGCCGCCTGACGAGTTGACCAGCGTCGCCAGTCCCCGAACACGGTCGGCTACGGTGGTGTGGTGGGACTGCACCTGAGCCAGATCGGCGAGGCCGACGAGCTGCTGACCAAGGATCCGCTGGCGCTCCTCATCGCTATGGTTCTGGGCCAGCCGGTATCGGAAAGATGGAGTGGAATCTCACTATACGTGCCCGCATAGATACTCATCGTCATGGTTGATCCGTTGCGTGGCGGGGGACGCGAGCTATCAGGGTCGAGTAGCCGGGAGGGGTTTCACCTCCCGGCTCTCGCAGAACCGTGCGTGACGGTCTCCCGTCACACGKCTCCTGTCATCCTGGTCACCGGAAGGTCGGAACCCACCGCCAGTGCGCGAACAGACCCGGAGAGCCCGTGACTGCCCGTTGCCAGGCGGCTGACGCCTTTCTCATGGGTCGTAGCCGCTTGTACTTCTTGCGGATCCAACGCACCAGGTAGGAGTTGATGCGCGTGAGGAGAACGGACAGCGCGGAGCGGTAGAACGCCCCGTAGTACGCCATCCAACCTCGGACGATCGGGTYGATCGTCCGGGCGAGGTCCGCGAGCGTGACGTTGCTGCGGCGGTGTAGGYGCCAGTGACGGACCTGCCTACCGAGCGCGGTCAGGGCCTGCCTGCTGATCGCGGGCTGGAACGAGGCGAAGAGCCGGCCGTTCCTGCCGCGTGCCGCGCGGGCACGGAAGGTGTACCCGAGGAACGTGAACGCGGTGTGCTCGTGGCCGAGCCGCCGGTTGGCGTCCTTGCAGTACACGATCCTGGTCTTGGTCGGGTGCAGACGCAGCCCGACCTCGGCCATCCTGTCCTCGACCGCCTGGCGCACCTGGTGGGCCTGGCGTTCGCTGGCGCAGTGGAGCACTGCGTCGTCGGCGTAGCGCTCGAACGGGACGCCCGGGCCAAGGGTTCGTGTGCGTGCAGGCAGCCGGTCGTGACCAGCGTGTTGTGGTCACACACCCGGTTGACCAGCCTCCGTACCGAGGCGATCTCGTCGCCGGCCACGACCCGTTGATGCCCGAGCGCGGTCCCGGTGTCGTGGCGGACGGCCTCGACGACCGCCTCCTGGCGCACCGACCCCTGTGGCGGGCGGGAACGGGCGCCCTTCATCACCTTCCCGTCAAAGGCCACCGCYACCAGGCCGCCCGGGTCCGCGGGCCCGGGMGCGACCGCGGCGGTCCAGCCCGACAGCGCCTGGTCCAACTGCCCGGGCGGGCCTTCCTCCACGATCCGCCGGATCGTGCGCTCCGACGGCACCCGACGAGGGAACCMGAGGCCGGCCAGCACCCCGACCGGGAGGGCGCAGGCCCACTCCCACACCGCCACGGTGGTGTCGTGACCTGCGATGTTGCCCGCGACCCACAACGCCAGGACCGGCGCGAGCTCGTAGCGAACACCCCGCGGGTCGCGCCAGTCCGGTACCCGCCGCAACACCGCGACCAGCCCCGCGACCTGCGCGGCTGTCGAGACCTCAACCTGCTCCTGCTGACACTCAAGCCACAACATGGGGGACACTACAGACA
>NZ_MAQZ01000120.1:0-14746 GCF_001756285.1 Frankia sp. CgMI4 | reverse complement strand
GCGGAGATGCGGACGCTGGCGGATGTGGCCTCGTTCCTGCGTGATGGCCTGGGCCTGACCGCGCCGGCCAGCGCCGCACCCGAGTCGACCCCGCCCACCGCTACTGAGACGGCGGCGTCGATGCCCACGGCGACTGCATCGGCGCCGCACCCCGTTCCGACCGAGGCGCCCATCGAGCGGCTGCGCGCGGTGYCGCGCCTTCTGCCGGCCGTAGACCCGCTCGACGATCCTTTCGGCGTCCAGCCCAGCGCGCTCGTGATCGAGGTCGGTGACGCCGGTGGTGTGGCGCTGGTCCGCCACCTCAGGGAGCGCGGCATCTCGGTCGAGCGGATCGCGATCGGGTCCCTTGCGGGTTCCGACACCGCCGGCCTCCTCGGCTGGGATGGCGCCGCGGTCGAGGCGGCGCTCGCGGCTGTCGCCGGATCGGTCCGCCTGGACCTCTGCCTGCTCGCCCTCGGCGCTCCGGCATCACCGGGCGCCGGATCCGGGGCTGAGCCGGACCGCGCCGGGGAGGACGATCGAGCCGGGATCGGCGCCACCGGGCTGGCCGACTTCGACGTCGCCGCGCGTGGGCTCGCCGACGCCATCCTGGCCACGAAGGGGCTCGTCGTACCACTGCGGGCGGCGGCCTCGGCGGGCCGGCGCGCGGCCTTCCTAACGGTGACGCGGGTCGACGGGCTGCTCGGCCATCGGGGCGGGTCCTCGATAGCCGGGGCGGTCACCGCGGGGATCACCGGGCTGGTGAAGACCGTCGCGCTCGAGGCACCTGAGCTGGTCTGCCGGTCGGTCGACGTCCATCCGGCGCTCGACGACGACACCTTCGCGGCGGCCGTCCTGGCGGAGGCCGTCGATTCCGCCCGGGACGTCGTCGAGGTCGGTCTGGATCCCGAGGGACGCCGCTGGTCCGTCGAGTATGTCCAGGGCGGGGTGACCGGGGTGACCGGGGTGACCGGGGTGGCTGAGGCGGCCGGGGTGGCTGAGGCGGCCGGGGTGACCGGGACGACCTCCCCGGCGACGCTCCGGCCCCCGGTGGGCCCGGATGACGTCCTGGTGGTGACCGGCGGAGCCCGCGGAGTGACCGCGCGCTGCGTCGAGGAGCTGGCGCGCCGCGCCTCCTGCGAGTTCGTCCTGCTCGGACGCACGAATCTGGTTGAGGAGCCGGGCTGGGCGGCCGGAGTCGAGGATGACGGCCTCAAGGCGGCGTATCTCGCCGGGGCCCGTGCCGAGGGACGCAAGGTGCGGCTGCCCGACGTCGATGCCGCGGCTGCCGCCGTGATCGCCGTCCGGCAGGTGCGGGCCACCCTCGGTGACCTTGCCGCGACCGGCGCGCGGATCCACTACCAGGCCGTGGACGCCTCGGATCCGGTGGCGACGGCCGCGGCGCTCGCGCCCTGGCGTGACCGGGTCACCGGCGTCGTGCACGGCGCCGGCGCTCTCGCCGACGCGATGCTCACGGACAAGACCGTCCCGGCCATCCGGTCGGTGCTCACCCCGAAGCTCGCCGGCCTGCGCTCCGTGCTCACGGCGCTGGAGGGGGCACCGCTGCGTCATCTCGTGCTGTTCGGTTCGGTCGCCGGTGTCTTCGGTAACCCGGGGCAGGCCGACTACGCCACGGCCAACGAGGCGCTGACCAGGGTCGCGGCCTGGGCCCGGACCGGGCTCACCGGCCGGGTGGTCGCCCTGAACTGGGGCGCCTGGGACGGCGGGATGGTCACGGCCGACCTGCGGGAGCTCTTCCGCTCCCGGGGCGTGACGCTGCTGCCGCCGGACGAGGGCGCGCGCCGCTTCGTCGCGGAACTCGTCGACGGCCACGGCGCGGATGGCGCGGTCCTCATCGGTGGATCCGCTCCGCTCGCGCGGGCCGCGGGTGGCACGGCGCCCGCCGCGTTCGTGGCGCACCGTTCGATAGCGGCTATGGACACCGAGACGGTCATCGACCAGCACCAGATCGGGCCGGCCCCGGTGCTGCCCGCCACCGCCGGTCTCGGCTGGTTGGTCAACGGGGTCGAACGAGCCTTGCCCGGGCGTCAGGTCGTCGAGGTCCGGAACTTCATCGTGCACAAGGGGATCGTGTTCGACGGGGCGCACCTGCGGGACTACTGGCTCGACGCGCGGCCCGTCGACGGGACCGGCGGTGGGCCCGGTGACGGGCGTGACGGCGGGCCGGTGACGGTGTCCGCGACCGTTCGCGGGGACAGCGGCGGCGCGTTGCCGACCTCGCACTACGCGGRCACCCTCGTGCTCGCCGAGGTCACCGAGGTCGGCAAGGCCGCCGGGGCCGCCCCGACCGCCCCGGGYTGGCCCGCCGATGGTTACCGGCTCGGCGAGCAGGGCGAGGACGCGGCCTGGGTCTACACCGACGGGCTGCTCATCCACGGGCCGTTGATGCGGGGCATCCGGCGCCTGCTCGTGCGGGAGCCGGGCCGTCTGGTGGCTGAGTGCCGCCTGCCGGAACTGCCCTTCGCCGGCGGCGCGTTCGCGGGCGCGCTGCACCGCCCGGTCCTGTGCGACATCCTCGCCGCGGCCGGGAGCGTGCTCGCCCGGTGGACCCTGAACGAGGTGGGCGCCCTGCCGATCGAGATCGGGCACGCGGAGTTCTTCGCTCCGCTGCCGGCCAACGAGACGTTCATCGTGGTCGTCGACGACGTCCGACCCGGCCCGATGACGGTCACGGTGACCGTGACCGCCCACACCCCGGATGGACGGGTGCTGCAGCGCCTGTCCGACTTCACCTTCGTCGGCACCCCGGACATGGCGGATCTGATCCGTCAGGGGGCGCAGCGGTGGCAGTCGGGTGACCGGGCATGAGGTCCGGTCGGTGGCCGAAAGACCAGGCACTGCACGGGCGATGGGAGGGATCACGATGACCATCACGGTCGAGGCGACGCAGGACGGGCTGGGTTTCGACGGCGAGCCCACCGACGCCGCCGTCTGGGCGGCGATGCAGGCCGGCCCGGAGTTCGAGGCGCGGCCCGGCGGCACCCACCGCCCTGACGACGTCGAGGGGGGCGATGTCGAGGGGGGCGATGTCGAGGGGGGCGAGGAGGACAACGCCGACGGGGGCAGGGAGATCACGGCAGCCACCCGCGGCGCGGACGTCCTGAGCGGCGTGGGCCACACGGCTGCTGTGGGTACGGCAGCCGCCCCGGCTGTCGACGACGCCACGGCCACCCTGCGTCGGCTGCGGGCCTCGGTGGTCGCGGCCCACGCCTCGGCGATGCGCACGCAGGCCGCCCTGGCCGACCGGGCGCTGGCCGCGATGGCCGCCATCGCACCGCCCGGCGGCCGGATTCCGGCCGCCGTGGGTGATCGTGGTCGGGGTGGGCCGGGATGGGGCACCCCGGCGGTGGACCGGCCGGCCTGCCACGATACGGGGCTCCCCGGGCACGCGGGTGCCTCGGCGCCCGGCACTCCGCCGCGGCCCGCTCCCGCGATCGCCCCCGTCGAGATCACGGCGCCTGCCGAGCTGACGGTGGATGTCACCGTCGTGGCCCGGGACGCCGCGGCGATCGACGGTTGGGTGTCGCTGCCCGCCGTGGTCCGCCAGGCCCTGGACGAGGTGTTGCGCGGGTCGGCGCACCTGGCACCCCGGGGAGGGGGGCACTGGGTGCTGACCCGGGCGGCTCTGGTGACCAGCGGACCGCTGCCCCGGGTCGGGGACGAGCTGCGTGTTCAGGCCACCACCCGCATCGGGGCCCCCGGCGGGTTCGACCCGGCCACGGCGGAGGTCACACTTGCGCTGCGGGTCACCCGCGGCCCCGACGTGCTCCTGGAGGTCCTCGGCGGGGTGTTCCGGTGGCTCGCGCGGGACGGCGCGAGCCATGGCGGTCTCGCCGGGGCTGCCGGGTTCGCCGGCATCGAAGCGCCGGGGAACCCGCCCGGTTTCGCCGCCCTGGAGCCGGTGGGTGCTGCCTCCGGCTCCCGGGGCGCGCGCGGCTGGACGGAGGACGCGTTCAAACTGCCCGGCCGTACCACCCGCACCACCCTCGACGCCGGTGACCTGGACCGGCTGACGCGCGGTGACGTTGCCGGCGTCTTCGGCGCCCGCTACGACCAGCGGGGGGTGAACCCGTCGGTGCGGCTCGCCCCCGGCGGTCCGCTGGCCGCCGTGCCGGAGCTCGCGCCGCGGGGCGGCGCGGCCGGCCGGGGCCAGTTGCGGGCCTCGGTGAGCCGGCTGACCGGCCGCGTGGAGCACGACGGGCAGCCCGATCCGACCCACCTGGCCATCGCGGCGCTCACCGCCTCCTGGCAGGCGGTGAGTGTGTTCGCGATGGCCGCCGGTCTGCACCTGGTGATCGCGGATGCGCACCTCGACGTCGCGCTGCCCGACGAGCGGCTGGAACTCCCCGACGGGCTCGGCCGGCTGTCGATCGAGATCCACGCGCCCGGCCACGGTGCCGGGCCGGCCGTCGAGGCCGGTCTGGAGCTCGTGCTGACCGTCACCGACATCGACCTGGTGCCGCGGCCCTGGCTGCGCGGTGACATTGAGCTGCGGGACGCCCACGGGCCGGTCGCCACGATCCGCGGGATCGCCCTGGCCGTGCGGGAACGTCCGGGCACCCCCGTGGGTCCGGCGCACGGCGGCGTCCTGCCGGCCTTCCTCGGCCGCGTGGGCGCGACCGGAGAGTCGGCGCTGCTCGGTGAGCTGCAGATGTTCCACGCGGCGCGCGGCGACCTCGCCATCGCGCTCGGTCCCGAGTTCGCCTCCGCCGCGGGCCGGACGGTCTGCCGGCTGCCCGGCGGCGGCCTGCGGCTGGTGGACCGGGTCATGCGGGTGGACGGCGCGCGCGGTCAGCTCAGCGGCGGCGCGTCGATGATCACCGAGTACGACTCGCCGGCGGACTCCTGGTACTACACCGACAGCCCCAGCCCGACGATGCCGAACATCGTGCACATGGAGACATCGCTACAGTCGGCGCTCCTGCTGGGCTACTACCTGGGTGCGACCCTGACCGACCCGGCCAACGACTACGTCCTGCGCAACCTCGACGGCACGGCGACCGTCCGGCGCGAGGTGGACCTGGCGGGACGCACCATCCGGCAGCGTTCGACCCTGCTGTCCACGACCGTGCTCAGCGGCGCGATCCTGCAGAACTTCCAGTACGAGCTGTTCCTCGTGCCGGTCGACGGATCCGGATCGCACGGGTCCGGCCGTGACGGCGATGACCGTGACGGCGAGCCGTTCTACGTCGGTGAGTCGTTGTTCGGCTTCTTTACCCAGCGGACGCTGGCGAACCAGAACGGTCTCGATCAGGGCGCGTTCGTGCCGACCTGGCTGGAACGCACCAACCCGGCGCAGGCGGACCGGCGGACCATCGACGTGGCCGCCCGGCGGGCCGCGAACGCGCCGCTGTGCGCCCAGGGCGCCATGGCCCTGCTCGACCAGATCACGGTGGTGGACGGCGGCGGCGACTTCGGCCGCGGTTACCTGCACGCCGTCCGCCCCACGAGCCCGGACGACTGGTTCTTCGCGCGGCACTTCTGGCTCGACCCGGTGATGCCCGGCTCGCTGGGTGTCGAGGCCGTCATCCAGGCGCTGCAGGAGTGGATGGTCCAGGAGGGCCTGACCGACGACCTCGTCGAGCCGGTCTTCGTCGTGCCGGCCGGGCTGCCGATGAGCTGGCGCTACCGCGGCCAGATCCGCCCGGATGACGGGGAGATGACGCTGGAGATCCACATCAAGGACGTCCGCCGCGACGGTGCCCGGGCACGGGTCGTCGCGGACGCCAGCGTCTGGAAACCCGGTATGCGTATCTACGGACTGACCGACATCGCCGCCGAAGCGCGCGGTAGAGGAGCGCAATCATGGTGACGACGACAACGACGGTCCGTGGCGCGCCGGCGACGCCGCGCCCTGGATCGGGCGGGCCGCGGCTCGCGCGATCCGCCCAGGAGATCCACGACCTGCTCGCCCGGCTGGACGCGCCCTGCGTCGTGGTGAGCGAACAGGGCGGCGCGATCGCGGCCACCGACGACCCGGCGAGCCTGCGCGCGGCGGGGGCGACGGTGCTGGCTGTGGCGCCGCCGGCCCGCCCCGAGCGGCTGGGAGCCGCGTCCTTCCTGACCGACTACGGGGTGCGTCAGCCCTACATGACCGGCGCGATGGCGAACGGCATCGCTTCGCCGGAGCTGGTCGTGGCGATGGCACGGGCGGGCTTCCTCGCCACGTACGGGGCGGCCGGCGTGCTGCCCGACCGGATCGACGACGCGCTTGGGCGGATCCGCCGTGAGCTCGGCCCGGCGCCCTTCGCCTGCAATCTGATCCACAGCCCGAACGAGCTGGAGCTGGAACGGGCCATCCTGGCCGCCTGCCTGCGCCACGGGGTGACCTGCGTGGAGGCGTCCGCGTTCCTGGAGCTGACCCCGCAGATCGTCGCCTACCGGGCCKCGGGGCTGCGGCCGGGCGGCGCTGGCGGCGTACACGTCGGGCACCGGGTGGTGGCCAAGGTCTCCCGCGGGGAGGTGGCCGAGCTCTTCCTGCGCCCCGCCCCGGACGCGCTGCTGCGCCCGCTGGTGGCGGATGGCACCCTGACCGCCGAGCAGGCCGCGCTCGCCCGCACGGTGCCGATGGCCGACGACATCACCGTCGAGGCGGACTCCGGCGGCCACACCGACCGCCGGCCGCTCCCGGTCCTGCTCCCCGAGATCATCGCGGTGCGCGACCGGATCGCCGCCGAGCTCGGCTACCGCCGCCCGCCGAGAGTGGGGGCCGCGGGTGGCATCGGTACGCCATCGGCGGTGTTCGCCGCGTTCGCGCTCGGCGCAGCCTACGTCGTCACCGGTTCGGTGAACCAGGCGTGCGTCGAGTCCGGTCAGTCGGYGGCGGCGCGGGCGCTGCTGGCGAAGGCGGGCCCGAACGACATCGACATGGCGCCGGCCTCCGACATGTTCGAGATCGGCGCCGAGGTGCAGGTCCTGCGCCGCGGCACGATGTTCGCCGGGCGGGGCCGCCGGCTGTACGACCTCTACCGCGCCCACGACTCCCTCGACGACCTTTCGGCGGAGGATCGGAACTGGCTGGAGCGTTCGGTCCTGCGCCGGTCCGTGGACGAGGTATGGGCCGACACCGTCGACTACTTCAGCCGACGCGACCCGGAGCAGATCGAACGCGCGCAGGCCAACCCGAAGAGACGGATGGCGCTGGTGTTCCGCTGGTATCTCGGGCTGTCCTCGGGCTGGGCGATCTCCGCCGCGCCCGACCGGATCACCGACTACCAGATCTGGTGCGGCCCGTCCCTGGGCGCCTTCAACACCTGGGCGGCCGGCAGCTACCTGGCGGACGTCGACCGGCGCAGCGCGGTGGACGTCGCGGGTGAGCTGATGCTCGGCGCCGCCTACACCGGGCGGGCCGCGGCGCTGCGGTTCGCCGGGGTGCGGCTGCCGGCGCGGGCGGCCGCCTACCGACCGCCGGCCACGCGCGAGAGCTCGCCGGCGCACCGGTACGTCCTGACGGCGGGTGCCCGGTGACCGCGCCCACGACCGGAGCCACCGCGGGCACGACCGCGCCGGCGCCCGTGCCCGTGCCAGCCGTCGAGGCGGAGTCGACCGCGGACCGCCTCGCCTGGCATCTGTGCGGGGGATGCCGGACCCTTCTCTATGGCAAGCGGTTCCTCGCAGCCAACCGGGTCTGCCCGGAGTGCGGCTGGCACGCGCCGCTGACGGCCCCGAGTCGGCTCGCCCAGCTGCTGGACCCGGGATGGTCCGAGCTGGCGACGCCCGTGCCCGCGGATCCCGATCCGCTGCGCTTCACCGATTCGGCCCCCTATCCGGACCGGGTGCGCCAGGCCCGCGAGCGGACCGGACTGGCCGAGGCGGTCGTCTGCGCGCGGGGACGCATCGACGGCGCCGAGGTGATCGTCGCGGCGATGGACTTCCGTTTCCTGGGCGGCAGCCTGGGATCGGCCGTCGGCGAGGCCATCACCCGGGCGGGCGAGTTGGCGTTGGCCGAGCGCACACCGCTGGTGATTGTGACCGCCTCCGGCGGTGCCCGCATGCAGGAAGGCCTGCTGTCGCTGATGCAGATGGCCAAGACGAGCCAGATGCTCGGCCGGCTCGACGAGGCGGGCGTGCTCACCGTGGCACTGATCAGCGACCCGACGTTCGGGGGAGTGGCAGCCTCCTTCGCCACTCTTTGTGATGTTATCGTCGCCGAGCCRGGTGCCCGCCTCGGGTTCGCCGGTCCCCGGGTGATCGAGCRGACGATCCGCCAGAAGCTGCCGCCCGGCTTCCAGACGGCGGAGTTCCTGCTGAACCACGGAATCGTGGACATGATCGTTCCCCGTGGCGACCTGCGGGCCGCGCTGTCCCGGCTCCTGCGCGTCGCCACCGGCGTTCATGAGGTGGCCGAGGGCGCCACGGCCGAGGGCGCCACGGCCGAGGGCGCCACAGCCGGGGGCGGCCTGTCCGACGGGCATGACGGAGCCGAGCGGGTGATCACCGAGGTGCTCCACCTGCCCGTCCGTCATCCCTGGGACGCCGTGCGGCAGGCCAGGGCGCTCGGGCGCCCGACCACTCTCGACCTGATCTCGCTTCTGCTGGACGACTTCAACGAGCTGCACGGCGACCGGGCCTCCGCCGACTGCCCGGCGATGGTCGCCGGTCTCGGCCGGTTGGGCGGAGTCGGGCTGGCCGTGATCGGTACCCAGAAGGGGCACACGGTCGCGGAGCTCAGCGAGCGGAACTTCGGCATGCCCAGTCCCGCCGGGTACCGCAAGGCGGCGCGGGTCATGCGGCTGGCGGCCAAGCTCGGCCTGCCGGTGGTCACCTTCATCGACACCGCCGGCGCCCATCCCGGCGTCGAGGCGGAGGAACGGGGACAGTCGGTCGCGATTGCCGAGAACCTGCGCCTGATGGGGGCGCTGCCCGTTCCGGTTGTCGCCGTCGTCACCGGCGAGGGCGGCAGCGGCGGGGCGCTGGCGCTCGCGGTCGCCGACCGGGTGCTGATGTGCGCGAACGCGGTGTACTCGGTGATCAGCCCGGAGGGATGCGCGTCGATCCTCTGGAAGGACGCGACCGCCGCGCCGAAGGCTGCCGAGGCGCTGCGCGTGGACGCGCGTCAGCTGCTGGAGCTCGGGATTGTCGACGGGGTCGTACCCGAGCCTGACGGCGGTGCCGCGGCCGATCCCGTCCACGCCGCGGCGCTCGTCGGTGCCGCACTGCGCGCGACGCTGGCGACGCTGGGACTGGCCGGCCCGGAGGAGCTCGTGTACCGGCGGTGGCTGCGCTTCCGTCGCTTCGGCGCGGTGGCGGGTGAGCCGGCCGGCGCGTCACCCCCGGGACGCCCGGGCAACTCCGAACACCCGGGACACTCCGAACACAGGGAGCAGAGTTCATGAGCACGACTGTGGCAGCGCGCCGCTCCGGCGCCGTCTCCTCCAACGGAAACCGGGCGGTCGACGATCCGGGCACGGCGCCGGGATGGTCGACCGCCGCGTCCGGCCCGCTGTCCGCCATCGACGCGGCGGACGTCGACACCGTCCTGGCCGCGGTGCAGCACCATGCCCTTGCCCTGTACGCGAACGCGGTGCGGCCGCCGTCGCACCTGCGGGTGACCGCCGGCGACATCGTCGTGGAGCTGGCCTGGACCGACCTGGCCGAGCTCGGTGACGACCGGCGCGAGCCCGTCCAGGCGACGGCGCCGCCGCGTCGTCATCCGGTTCCCGCGCCTCGCTCCGTTSCTGGTGGCGCTGTTTCCGGTGGCGCTGTTTCCGGTGGCGCTGTTTCCGGTGGCGCTGTTTCCGGTGGTGCCGTTTCCGGTGGTGCCGTTCCCGGCGAGGCCGCGCCGGTCGAGGAGCGGCCGGCGGACTCGTCGACCGCCGGTGGTGACGCTGGCCTGAGCTACGTCACCGCGCCGAGCGTCGGGGTCTTCTACTACGCTCCCGAACCCGGTGCGCGGCCGTTCGTCCGGGTCGGGGACACCGTGAAGGCCGGGCAGCAGGTCGCGATCCTCGAGGTGATGAAGCTGATGATCCCCATCGAGGCGGACACAGCCGGCCGGATCGTCGAGGTGTGYCAGCCCGACGCGACATCGGTCGAGTACGGCGAACGGCTGATCGCCATTGATCCGGACGCCCGCGGCTGATGGTCACCACCGTCCTGATCGCCAACCGGGGCGAGATCGCTCTGCGGGTCCTGCGCACCTGCCGGGAGCTCGGCCTGCGCACCGTCGCCGTCTACTCGGCCGACGACCGCGGCAGCATGGTGACCCGGCTCGCCGACCGGGCCGTCCAGATCGGTCCGGGCCCCGCCGGCCGCAGCTACCTCAACATCCCGACGATCATCGAGGCCGCCCGGCTCGCCGGCGCGGACGCCATCCATCCCGGATACGGATTCCTTTCCGAGAACGCGGACTTCGCGGAGGTCTGCGAGTCCGAGGGCATCACCTTCGTCGGACCGCCCGCCTCGGTCATGGAGAAGCTCGGGGACAAGGCCGTCGCCCGCTCGCTGATGGTTGCCGCGGGYCTTCCGCTGCTGCCCGGAAGCCACACCGCGATCGACCACGCGGACGAGGCAGAGGTGTTCGCCGACAGGATCGGCTATCCCGTGATCATCAAGGCCGCCGCCGGCGGCGGCGGTCGGGGGATGCGCATCGTCGAGCAGCCCGAGGAGTTCCTGCGCGCCTACACCGAGACCCGGGCTGGCGCGCAGGCCGTCTTCGGCGACGGGCGGGTGTACGTCGAGCGGTACCTGCCCTCGGCCCGGCACGTGGAGATCCAGGTGCTCTGCGACCAGTACGGCAACGGCGTGTACCTGGGGGCCCGGGACTGCTCGGTGCAGCGGCGCCACCAGAAGCTCATCGAAGAGACGCCGGCGCCCTGCCTGCCCGCGGACCTCATCGAGGAGATGGGGCGGGCCGCGCTGCGCGGGGTCGCCACGGCGGGCTACGTCGGCGCGGGCACCGTCGAGTTCCTGGTCGACCCGGCCGGTGCGTACTACTTCATGGAGGTCAACTGCCGGCTGCAGGTGGAGCATCCGGTGAYGGAGATGGTGACCGGCATCGACCTCGTCGCCGAGCAGTTCCGGATCGCCGCGGGGGAGAAACTCGACCTCACCCAGGACGCGGTCGTCCCGCGCGGCGTCGCGATCGAGTGCCGCGTCAACGCCGAGGACCCGGTCCGGGGATTCGCCCCCGCGCCCGGAACGCTCACGGAGTGCCATTTCCCCGGCGGGCCCTTCGTCCGGGTGGACAGCCACGCGCACCCCGGCTACCGGATACCGACCCGGTACGACTCCCTGCTGGCGAAGGTGGTCGCCTGGGCGCCGGATCGCGACGGCGCGGTCCGGCGGATGCGCTCGGCCCTGTCAGAGCTGCGCATCGAGGGACCGGGCGTGGCCACGACCGTGCCCTTCCTCCTGCGGGTGCTCGACGATTCCCGGTTCCGGACCGCGACTCACGACACCTCTCTCGTCGCCGCGCTCACCTCGACCGGCTGACCAGAGTTCTCTACGCAGAGTTGTGGAGGGTTGAGTACGGTCTGACGCCGCCAGACCGTACTCAACCCTCCATGTTTCCCCGGCCAGGCCGGGGTGGGCCATGCCGGGCCGGGTTATCCACAGATCGTGGTAGGTCCTGGCGCCGCCGCTGATCGGCGGGTGAGTCTGTGACGGCGACAGCAGGATCATGCTCGGTGGCGGCAAGGGTGCGTTCGGCGTGGCGCAGGACGGGCGCGTCGACCATCCGTCCCTCGAAGGAGAACACGCCGGCGGAGTGCGTCGCCGCGTCGAGTACCCGCCGCGCCCACGCCACCTCGTCGGYGGACGGCGCGAACGCCTGCCGCACGGCCGCGACCTGCCTCGGGTGGATACACGCCTTCGCCGCGAAGCCGCTCGCGACGGCGTCACGAGCCTCGGCCGCGAGGCCGTCGACATCGGCGATGTCCAGGTACACGGAGTCGACGGCGACCCGCCCGTGCGCTCCGGCCGCCAGCAGGACGCTCGCCCGGGCATGCAGGGCGACGCCCCGGTAGCGGCCGGCCTCGTCCCGGCTCGACCGGCCACCCAGCGCGGCGACGAGATCCTCCGCGCCCCACATGACGCCGATGGTGGTGGGAACGGCCGCAATCTCGGCCGCGGCGAGCACGCCGCGCGGTGTCTCGCACAGGGCGACGACCCGGCGCGGCCCGACGGCGGCGACCTGCTCGGCGGACTCCGTCTTGGCCAGCATGACGACGGGATAGGGCGTGTCGGCGAGGGCGCGCAGGTCCTCGTCGTAGTCGGCGGTCCCGGCGGGGTTGATCCGGATGATCGTCCGCAGTGGGTCGAGGATGCTCTCCCGCAACGCGCGCCGTGCCCGCGGCCGGTCCGCCGCCGCCACGCCGTCCTCCAGATCGAGGATGACCCCATCGGCCGCGGCGGCCGCCTTGGCGAATCGGTCGGGCCGGTCCGCGGGGCAGAACAGCAACGCCGGGCCGGGCAGCTGCCCGATCACCGGTCCGCCGCCCGGCGCAGCATCAGCGCGGACCGTACCGCCACGGCTACCACGTCACCGTGCTGGTTGCGCGCGGTGTGCTCGAAGGTGACCACCCCCTGCCCGGGTCGGCTGCGGGAGAGYCGCTTGTCGCGTACCACGGTCTCGGCGTAGAGCGTGTCGCCGGGGAACACCGGTGCGGGGAAGCGGATCTCGGTGAATCSGAGGTTGGCCACGGTCGTTCCCTGGGTCAGCCGGCTCACCGACAGGCCGACCAGCGTCGCGAGGGTGAACATGCTGTTGACCAGCCGAGTGCCGAAGGTCTGGGTCGTRCTCCATGCCTCGTCGAGGTGCAGCGCCTGGGTGTTCATCGTCAGCGTGCTGAACAGGGTGTTGTCGGCTTCGCTCACGGTCCGCCCGGGCCGGTGGACGTAGACGACGTCGGTCTCCAGCTCGTCGAACCACAGCCCCCGTTCCTCGACGCGCCGACATTCTCGCTCGGTCCRCTCGGTCCGCTCGGTCCGCGGGGGAGGGGATGCCCCTGCCTCCATCGGTGCCTCCCTCGATCGACTYCCGTCGCCGGCCGCCGGTGTTCAGCGGCCGAGATGGCAGGGGTAGGGTAACCCGTGTTGTGCTGGCCGTGGGTGAAGGTTCATCACCCCTTCCGGGGGCGTTCCGGTCGACCCGATAGCTTCCGGACGTCCGGAGTGCGGGTGGCGGGCCGTCGGCCCGATGAATCGCCGTCCCCGGAAAAGAACCGTGCGGTCCTCGTGGTGAAGGAGCCCGGCAATGCGGCACCGCAGGCTTTTGTTGGCACTGGCCGTGGGTACGCTGACCGCGTCCGTGTCGATCCCGATCTCGGCGAACGCGGCCACCCCGCTCGGCGCCGGGACCGGGACCGCTCCGTCTACGATCGCCGTGATCGGCGACATCCCCTACGGCGCCGCCAAGATCGCCGAGTTTCCCACCGACATCGGCAAGATCAACGCCGATCCCGACGTTTCGCTGGTCGCGCATCTCGGCGATATCAAGAACGGCAGCAGCGTCTGCTCGGACTCGTACTTCGCCACCATCAAGTCGGATTTCGACCAGTTCCAGGATCCTTTTGTCTACACCCCCGGCGACAACGAGTGGACCGACTGCCACCGCGCGAACAACGGTGGTTACAATCCTCTCGAACGTCTCGGAAAACTGCGTCAGGTGTTCTTCCCTGTCCCAGGCCGGACCCTCGGCGTGAACGCCCGGCAGGTCACCAGCGAATCCGCGGACCCGGCCTACGCGCCCTTCGTGGAGAACACCATGTGGACCCAGTCCGGTGTGGTTTTCTCGACACTTAACGTGCAGGGCAGCAACAACGACCTCGTCCCGTGGTTCGGGGTGACGCCGCTGTCCGCGGAGCAGCGGAAAGAGTATTCTACCAGGCTTGACGCGGACCTTGAGTGGATCAACGAGGCGTTCAACGTCGCACGCCGGACCGGGGCGCCGGGGGTCGCGCTGCTCATGCAGGCCGATATGTGGGACACCAGCGCGCTGGCCGCCGGTGGAGACGGGCTGAGTGGCTTCGATCCCATCGTCAAGCGGATCGGGACCCTCGCCGAGCATTTCGGTAAGCCGGTGCTCATCCTGCAGGGTGACTCGCACAACTTCCGGGTCGACCACCCGTTCACGAGCACGGACCCGCTCTACGGCATCCACCCGCTGGCCCCGAAGACCCTGCAGGCTCCCAACGTGACCCGCGTCGTCGTCGATGGCAGCGCTCAGGCGAACGACTACCTGAAGCTCACGATCAACCCGGCTGCCCCGGGCGTCTTCAGCTGGACTCGCGTCAACTACTGAGGGAACGAATCCTCCCACCGGCCGGGGCCGTTTCGCGGTCCCGGCCGGCCCCGGAGCCGATGAGACCGACCCGTCGGGGTGCGGTGGCTGTCGTCGGTTCCGGGCAGAAGGCGCTGATGGCCGGGGTGCCGGCGCTCGCGGCGGTCTCCGCGCTCTCGACGCTCGCGGTGGACCTCGCCGAGGAGGCGGGGATGACGCTCGCTGGGTTCGTGCGCGGTACGTCGATGAACCTCTACACCGGCGCGCACCGGGTGGTACTGGGCTGACCCCGGCTCAGTACCACCCGGCTCAGCCGCCCCGGTCGGACCGGGTGCGCCGTTCTGGACGAGCGGAGGGGAGGCGGTTACCGGCACAGAGGCCGGTACGCGAGATCGGGGGCGTATCTTTGCCACTGATCCATCGGTGATGGTGGTCGTGACGGAGCCGCACAGCGCGTGGGCGATCTCGTCCCGTTGCATCGTGATGATCGATAGCGCTCATCACCTATGCCGCCTCGCCTCTCGG
>NZ_MAQZ01000119.1:0-15202 GCF_001756285.1 Frankia sp. CgMI4 | reverse complement strand
GGCCGCTTCACGTCACGGCGACACGCCGGCCCACCCCAAACCACCAGCGACTATCACACAGAGTGACACCCGAAGGTTAAACGACAAGCTGAGAACCGCCCGATCTTGGTTCAGGGTCCTGAAATCGCCGTTCGCCCGGTCTCTACGAGGCTCCCGAGCAGGGGCGATGCCGAGTGAGCACCCGACTCGCAACATCATTGCGAGAATCGAACACACGTTCCGCAGGTCTGGCGGGTTCGGACGCTGTGGCCCCCTTGGCGGCGCCGAGCTGGTCCCGTCGTCCCGTCAAGGGCGAGTCGCCCTCGTCCTGGCCTGACGCCGCGTCCCCGGCGGCAAGCCCCAGCCGAACTCACCGGATGGTGTGCCTGCCCGGTCCTCGCCGACGCCGGCTACGGAGACTCGGCCGAGTTCCGCCAAGATCTCACCGGCCAGAACCTGGTCTACGTCGTCGGCGCGGCCCACACTGCGACTGTGGCTGCCGCGCGGGACTGAGATCCGCCGTTCAGCTCGCGTCCCGGCGGATCTCGGTGGGTGGCCACGCGTCGGTCGTATCCTCAATGGGTGAGCACCTTGCGGGACGAGCTGCACAGTCTGATCGACCGCCTGCCCGAATCGCAGGTGGCGCCGATCCTGGCTCTCGTGCGCGAGAGCGCACCCGCCGAGGGCGGCGGAGACGAGTGGCCATTGCCGGATTTCGTCGGCGCGTTGGCCAGCGGCAAGGGCGACCTCGCCGACCGTTCGGCTGAGATCCTGCGCGCGGAGCTCGGGCGCAATCCCGAGTGATCGTCTGGGACACCGGGCCGCTGATCGCCGCCGCCGACATCGACGACGAGCACCACGCCCGCAGCGTCGCGCTCATGCGGCGCACGCCCCGGCCGCTACTCGTTCCCTATCCCGTCCTGACCGAAGTCTGCTTCATGCTCGAACGAGAGAAGGGCACCCGTGCCGAAGCCGCGTTCCTGCGCTCCATCAGCACCGGACAGATCAGCCTGATCCCGCTTGCTCGCCAGGACCTCGACCGGATGGTCGAGCTGGTCGAGAAGTACAGCGACTTCCCGCTCGGCGCCGTTGACGCCTCCGTGCTCGCGATCGCCGAACGCCGGCACTTCTCCGTCGTCCGCCTCACGAAGCCGGTCGCACTGCTGCCATGACCTTGTTGACACGCCGGCCAGCCCTGATTCCGGTAGCAGTTCGCCGATATGCGGTGGATCTTCAGCATTCCCGCCACCAGGCCGCAGGCTGCGATGGTCCACTGCGAAGCCCGAGCCCGTGGTCGGGCAAGCGACGCCCAGGACCGCGTCCGCCACATCCTCGTAACTGGTCACTGTAGTTGATCTAGATCGCCGGCCTTGATGATCAGGTGAGGTCCCCCGGCCGGTGAGGTGTCGGACGCGGCTGCTCACGACAACCACCCGGTTGACACGCGAGCTTCGGTGCCGGATCACACTTCTGTGCATGRCGGACGCGGACGATCGGCACCGCCTTGCTGTGATTGTCGTCGATGGCTTGGAGACCCACAGCCACCAGCGGGTCCCGTCCTTGCCCTCGACCCGCTCGAACACCCGCCACGTCGTCTCATCCGCGTGGACATGGCCGGCGGCGGCGTTACGCGCCGCGATCTGATCGTCGAGCCCGCCGAGCAGGCCATGCACGTCCTTCAACGCCCCGCACAGGGTGCCCTCGGCGACCTCAAGCCCGTCGGCAGCCAGCGCCCGAGCGATCCGGTGCAACGGCAGGCCCAGGACATACTTCTCGTAGCGAAGTCGAGCGAGGAACCCCGCGGTGAACCGGCCCTTGGGAATCGGTTTGGGTGGCACCGGTGCGGTCACCGTCCGCGGCCCCGGACATGTGCAGCACCGCCGATACCGTCGCCGCCGATGCACGATCCGGAGGATCGTCACCTGCGCTCAGCTGGGAACGGGCAGGCGCCCCCACAATCAGACCGCAGTGGAATGAGGATCAGCGAAGAATCCAGGGCGCGTAAGTCCGGACCTTCCACGGCCAACTGGTTCGGATCTCGTGTTCATCGGCGATCTCCMGGATCGCCGACATGTCGTGCGGCACCGCGTCTCGGATCGTTGGGCCGCCCATCTTTTGCGGGCCAGGCGGGCCACGTCGGCGGTCCGCATGGCGCTGGTCATGYCGGCGCCGCCGGTGTCGGCCCACAGGCCCCAGCCGAGGGAGAGCGTCGGGTGGCCGTGGGCGCGGTGCCGTTCGTCCTGCGCGGGGTCCGTGAGAGCCACGGCGAGGACAGCGGGCTGGACCTGCCCGGCATGGCGCTGGTGATCGGCGCCGTGACCCTGGCGGTGTGGGGCATCGTCCAGGTCGGCACGGCCGGCTGGGCCTCCCCGTCGGTCCTGGTCCCGCTGGCCGCCGCGGTCGTGCTGACGACCGCGGCCGTGTCCTGGGAGCGCCGGGCCCGCTCGCCGCTGCTGCCGCTGCACTTCTATCGGCAACCCGCGTTCGTGCTGAGCAACCTGGTGTCGCTCGCCTTCTACTTCGGGGTGTTCGGCTCGATCTTCTTCCTGTCGCAGTACTTCCAGGACTCCCTTGGCTACTCGGCGCTGGGCGCGGGAGTGCGKACCCTGCCGTGGTCGGCCATGCCGATGCTRGTGGCCCCGATCACCGGGGCCTGCATCGACCGGGTGGGGGGCAACCGGCTGATGGCCTCCGGGCTGGCCCTGCAGGGGCTGGGCCTGGCCTGGGTGGCGGCTATCGCCCAGGTCGGCCTGTCCTACGCCCGGCTGGTCCCGGCGCTGGTCCTGGCCGGGGTGGGGATGGGTCTGGTGTTCGCGCCGACCATGGCCGTGGTGCTGGGCTCGGTGCGGCCACACGAGTACGGCAAGGCCTCGGGGGCGAACAACACCGTCCGCGAGATCGGCGGCGCGCTCGGCATCGCGGCRCTGTCGACGGTGTACCTGGCGCACTTCACCGTGGTCCGGGCTTTCCCGTTCGACGCCGCCCGCGCGTTCGTTCACGGCATGGTGGCGGCGCTGTGGGTGGGGGTGGCGGTGCTGCTCGCCGCCGCGGTGCTCAGCCTGTTCATCCCGGCTTCCCGCGTGCTCGCCGACCAGGACGGGGAAACCGGCCTGGGCGCGCTGGTCCAGGCGGCTGCCGGACCTCCGATCCCGGCCGAGCCGCCGGGCGCTGAGGGGAGACTCGCCCCGGCGTCAGCCGACTGAGTCAGCCGAAGTCGGACGGCTGAGCAGCGGCGCCGCCGACGGCCCGGTGAGACCGGAACCGGTCTCACCGGGCCGCTTGCGCTCGCAGCCCGTCGCAGATCACGGCCATCACACCGTCGGCCTCCTTCGGCCCGCCGCCCACGCCGTCGTTGGCGATGAACACGGCGCGCAGCAGAACCTTGAGCAGGGTGATGTCCACGTCCGTCCGCACCGTCCCGGCCTGCTGGGCCCGGCGCATCAGCACCTCGACGGCGGCCCACAGGCCGCGGTTGACGTCGGTGAGGCTGGCGGTAATGTCGACGCCTATCCCGGCCACGGCGTCGATGAGGTCACGCTTGGCGGCGCTCTCCCGGTGCATCCCGGAGATGAAGGCGAAGAAGGCCGCGCCCGGCTCGGGGGCGTCGGCCAGCTCCTCGGCGCGGTCCACCAGGCGCTGCGCGCGGTCCAGGATCACCGCGTCGAAGAGGGCCTCCTTGGTCGGGAAGTGCCGGTAGACGGTCCCGGCGCCGACCCCGGCCCGGCGGGCGATCTCGTCCAGGCCGACCTGGAGCCCCACGGAGGCGAAGGCCTCCTGCGCGGCCTTCAGCACCCGGGCCCGGTTGCGCCGGGCGTCGGCGCGCATCGCCGGCGCGACCGGGCGCTCGGCGGCCGGGACTTCGGCGGGTGGGATCCCAGCGGGCGGGGATGTCTCAGTGGCCATGTGCGGATCCCTCGGTGACGGCCGCGACGCCGACGGGCCCGGCCGGCTCTCCCCCAGGTTAGTGCATGCCTTTCGGAGCGGCGACGTGCTCGGGCACCAGGCCGGGCACCGGGGGCCCGGTCGACTCTGCGCCTCGGACCCCGCCGGGGTCACGGGCAGGGCGGCCGCGGCCGCCTCGGGTTCCGGCCGCCGCCTACCTGGCAGCATCAGCGCCGGCGGCACGGCGACCACGGTGAACGCGGTCATCCACAGGAACGCGGCGCCGAACCCGGAGGCGTGCGCCACCGGGCCGCCGGGGTGCCCGGCCAGCTCGTGCTGAAGCACCACGGCGGCCACCGCCACCCCGAACGAGCCGCCCACCTGGAGCAGAATCCGGGTGGTGCTGCTGGCGTGCGGGATCCGGTCCTTGGACAGGCCCTGGAAGGCGGCGACCATCACGGCGATGTTCACCGCCGACAGCCCCGCCCCGCGCACCACCAGGCCGGCGATCTGCGGCACCTGGCCGCCGTGCACGCCGGCCCAGCCGAACGGCAGGCTCCCGACCAGCGCGCACACCACCCCGGCGAGCACAACCGGACGCGGCCCGTAGCGGTCCGAGAGCTTGCCGACGGACCTGCGCGCCGCCAGGCTGCCGATGCCCTGGGGAGCCAGCAGGAGCCCCGCGGTCAGCGCGGAGTATCCGCGGACCTGCTGGTAGAAGAGGGGTAGCAGGAACGCCACCCCGTACAGCGACAGCCCGGACAGGAACAGCAGCGCCGAGGAGGCCGCGAACGACCGGACCCGGAACAGCCGGACGTCGAGCATCGCGGCGTCGCCGACCCGCGCCGCGTAGACCGCGAACCCGGCCAGGAGCAGGACGCCGAGGGCCAGCGGCACCCAGGCCCCCGGCCGGACGCCGAGCTGCGCGACCCGGGTCAGGGCGTAGAGCAGGGCGACCGCGCCGGGGACGAACAGCACCAGGCCCGCGACGTCCAGCGGGCGGCGCTGCCGGTCCTGGTCGCGGTCCAGCCCGCGCCAGGCCAGGACGAAGGCGAGCAGGCCGATCGGCACGTTGATGAGGAAGATCCAGCGCCAGCTCGCCGCCTGCAGGATCAGGCCGCCGACCACGGGGCCCAGGATCGGGACCACCACGGCGGGCAGGCTGATCGCGGCCATCACCCGCCCCAGCCGGGCCGGGCCGGGCCGGCGGCGCGCACCAGCAGGGTCTGCTGCACCGGCAGCATCAGTCCGCCGCCGAGTCCCTGGACCACCCGGAAGGCGATCAGGCCGCCGATGTTCCACGACGCGCCGGCCAGCGCCGAGCCGACCGTGAACAGCGCGACGCCCGCCAGCCACACCGCCCGGCCGCCGAAGCGGCCGACGGCCCAGGCGGTCAGCGGGATGCTCACGCCGAGGGCGAGCAGGAACGCGGTGCTCACCCACTGCACCACGGAGACGCCGGTGTGCAGGTCCGTGGCCAGCCGCGCGGTGGCGACGTTGACGATGGTGGTGTCCAGCARCACCGCCACCAGCCCGACCAGGAGGATCGCGGCCACCGAGCGGTGGCTGGAGTTCGCCGAGGCCTGGGGCGGGAAGTATCCGGCGATCGTCCGGTTGTGGGAGAACGCCTGGGCGGAGTTCACGCYGTTCCTGGCCTTCGACGCCGAGATCCGCCGGGTGATCTGCTCGACCAACGCGATCGAGAGCGTCAACGCCCGGATCCGCCGCGCGGTCCGGGCCCGCGGGCACTTCCCGAACGAGACCGCCGCGCTGAAGTGCATCTACCTGGCGGTCATGAGCCTCGACCCCACCGGGCAGGGCCGCAAGCGCTGGGTGATCCGCTGGAAGGGCGCTCTCAACGCCTTCGACGTCGCGTTCGACGGCCGGCTCACCGCAGGCCGCAAGTAGCCCACCTCAACCCGATTTACACCGTTATCTTGGCAGAGCCGTTATCTTGACACCCCCCAACCGAAACCACGGTGGCCTGGGCGTGTACTTTATGGATCCGGCGGGGCATGGTATGGAAATCATCACCCGTCCGTACGGCAGCCACCACCAGCCGACGGTGCTCTGAGCCAGCGCCGGCCCGGCCAGGGCTTTTGTGGGCCCTGACCGGGCCACCCTTCATCCATATGGACGAAATAAGCCAAAGTGCGGCCTGCGGAAGGGCGGAGCCCAAGCGGCCTTGCATCTGCAACCCGGGGATGGTACCGACCGTGCCTGTACCGCCATCAAGGTTCTGACCGGCATCTTTTGGGTGATCGGGTCGCATCCCGGGTCCATCCCTGGGGTGCACATGCCGCGCGGCTCGGCCGATGGGACTGTGYGGCGACATGGTTCCAGCGGCCCGACGTCTGGTGGAATCCTGCTGCGAGTGAATCAACCCGTGTGGTCTGGGATGACGTCATGTCGGGCGAGCAAGGGGAGCAGGGTGTGGCGGCCCTGGGTGATGGTCCACTGCTCCGCGGCGAGACCAGCGATACGGGCGCCTGCGATGTTCTTCTCGTTGTCGTCGATGAACAGGATGCTGGCCGGGTCCACGCCGATGCGGCGGGCGGCCTCGGTGAAGAAGGCGGGGGCGGGCTTGGCGATGCCGAGGTCGCAGGAGTAGCAGCTGACGTTGAACAAGCGGTCGTAGCCAAGCGCCGAGCGCATGTAGGCGGCGCGGTGCCGCTCCTGGTTCGTGCCGAGATGGACACCGTAACCGCGCAACCGCAGGGCCCGGACCAGCGCGAGAGATTCGTCCATGACGTCGATCCGGTGCCACACGTCTCGGTACACGTCTTCGACCGGCGTCGATACGGCGAACTCGGCCAGGGTCGCCGCGAGCACCGGCATGTAGTCACCGCGCCCCGCGAGCATCGGGAGCTCGTCCTTCCAGGTCCGGTGGAGGAACTCCCGCGAACGCTCGCCCAGGTACGGCTCCATCGCCGCGTACCAACCTCCAGGGATCTCCTGAAGGACTCCGTCCGCGTCGAACAGCACGTGCCTGACGCCTGCCACCGATCTTCGCCTCCTTTTCGAGACCGGGTCAATGGGKCAGCCGTTCTCACAGATGTCCCACAGAGTCTGGCCCGCCAGGCGGAGGCTGCTGGGGGGACGTCCACAAGATGCCCGGTGGGTGTCCAGTCGTGAGGGGAGGTTGATCTACGGKGAGCACCGGGCGACGCGTTAGCGAAGCAGGCCGAGGTAGCGCGAGAGGGTGTGCTCGACCTGGGCCATGTCATCGCGGGAGAGGTAGTCCACGAGTTCACCCGCGACATAGGCGCTGTCGATGGTCCGGATCTGGTCGATCAGGATCCTGGTCGACCGTCCCGCAATGATCACCTCTGGTCTGAAGGTGGATGCCTGCGCGCTGGTCGACGTGGGAGCGATCGTGACCGTGGACCACGTGTTCTGTTCCATGCTCAGGACGAGGCCGAGCCGACGCCCCCGCTGTTCATGCCCGCGCTTGGYGTCGCCGAGGTCGACCGGGTATACCGCCCCGCGGATCAGGGCTGGTCCTGGGACCTGGCTGGTACCGCGAGGTTCGTACCTGTGATCACAATATTGCCGTTGGTGTCATACCCCCACGCGTCGGGCTCGGCGGACAGGTCCTCGTTCCGCAGCCGGTGCATGTCCTCGCGGGCGCGCGTCTCCCACRCCTCCCGGTCCAGCAGCCGCAGGGCACGCCGGATGACGTCGCTGGTCTTCTCGTCCTGACGGCGGTTGGCCTCGACGAYCCGGAGGTCCTCTTCGGTGGGACGGAACCCGACACTCATGAGGCCACCGTACAACAAACGTACAACAGTCGGGGTGGGTTTGGCRGACGCGCAGATCGAGGCATGTGTGTCCTGGGGGTGGTACCGATCGTGCCGGCATAGTTTCAGGCGTCTCACCAGCATCTTTAGGTAGTCCGGACGGCCCTTGGTCCGCACCCGCGTTGCACACGCCGCACGGCTCGGGCGCAGTACGCCGACTGCCGCGATCAAGGTTCCGTACGTCCGGCGCGCCGCCAGGGTCGTTTGAGCAGTTCGGGTGTGCCTGCGGTGCGTCGGAGCCGTCTTCGCAGGTCCTCGGCGGCGGCGCGGATCGCGGCGGGGTCGCTGCCGGCGAGGGCAGCGCGCAGTGTGGCGAGCCCTCGTTCGACGTCGGCGCGGGCGGCGGCTCTGGACCGGCTCCCGCGCTCGGCGAGGAGTCGTTCGGCCGCGTGGGCCAGTGACTCGGCCTGGTTGCGGGTCTCGGCCTCCTCGCGGCGTCGGCGGTCCTGGTCGAACTGCCTGCGCGCGATCGCCGTCATCCGGTCGAGGTCCTGTCGCGACAGCGCGGTGTCCGCGCCGAGTTGCGCCGACAGCTCCCGGCCKGTGCCGAGGTCCTTCGCCGAGACGTACATGTCGCCGTCGATGTCGATGGTTACCTCGATCCGCGGCACGTTGCGCCGCGCCGCGGGCAGGCCGGTGAGTTCGAACCTGTCGAGCTTCCTGTTGTGGGCCGCCATCTCGTGCTCGCCCTGGAGCACCTGGATCCGCACGGACGGCTGGTTGTCCTCGGCCGTCGTGAAGATGTCGGAGCGCTTCGTCGGGATCGTGGTGTTGCGCTCGATCAACGTGGTCATGGCGCCGCCCTCGGTCTCGACGCCCAGGGACAGCGGAATGACATCGAGGTCAAAGACGTCCCTGACCTCCCCCATCCTGATACCGGCCCGCAGCGCGGCGCCGACGGCGACGAYCTCGTCGGGGTTGACGCTCTTGTTCGGCTCCTTGCCGCCGGTCAGCTCGCGCACCAGGTCGACGACGGCCGGCATCCGGGTGCAGCCGCCGATGAGCACGACGTGGTCGATTCGGCTGGCCTTGATCCCRGCGTCCTTGACGGCCTGCCGGAACGGGATCCGACAGCGGTCGATCAGATCCTGGGTCATTCGCTGGAACTCGGCCCGCGTTAGGGTCACATCCAGGTGCAGCGGGCCCTCGGCCGAGGTGGTGAGGTAGGGCAGGGTGATCGAGGTCTGGGTGGACTGCGACAGTTCGATCCTGGCCTTCTCGGCGGCCTCCCGTAGCCGCTCCAGCGCCGTCCTGTCCGTGCCGAGGTCGACGCCGTGCCGGCCCTGGAAGGTCCTGACCAGATGATCGATGATCCGCTGGTCCCAGTCGTCGCCGCCGAGGCCCGGGTCGCCCGCCGTCGAGGCCCGGGTCGCCCGCCGTCGACTTCACGTCGACCACACCGTCCCCGAGCTCCAGCACCGACACGTCCAGGGTGCCACCGCCAAGATCGAAGACCAGGATCGTCTGTTCCCGGTCTCCCTTGTCGTGGGCGTAGACGAGGCCCGTCAGGGTGGGGCCGCTGATGAGCAGCTCGGCTCTCAGGCCGGCGATCGCCGCGGCTTCGGCCGCCGCCCGCCGCAGCGGGTAGCCGGCGGTCACGGGGACCGAGATGACGGCCGAGCCCACGGCCTCGCCGAGGTGGGCCTCGGCACCGCGAACGAGATCGGACAGCAGGAAGGCGAGGATCTGCTGCGCGAGGTACCTATCGCCGTCGATGTCGACGCTCCAGCCGGCGCCCAGGCGGCGGGTGACGGACCGGACAGTGGAGGGCGGGGTCAAACGGTCGTAGCGACGCCTCGATAGGATGATCGTGATGGCGTCGAGGACTGGCAGGGCGGATGGYGATCGTCGTGGTGGTCGCGGCTTGGTGTGCGGTGAGGTGGGTACGGCAGGTAGTGTCGCGGAGCGTGACTCTCGATCGGTGGCGGGATCAGTACGCCCAGCGTGCTCAGGGGATGATCGCGAGCGAGGTTCGGGCGTTGTTCGCGGTGGCATCCCGTCCCGAGATCGTGTCACTCGCCGGCGGCATGCCCCCGGTGGACGTCCTTCCGTTGGAGGCGGTCGCGGCGACGGTCTCGGAGCTGGTGCGCAGCCGGGGTGCGGTGGYGCTGCAGTACGGCTCGGCGCAGGGCGATCCGGGGTTGCGGGCGCGGATCTGTGACGTGATGGCGATGGAGGGCATCACCGACGCCCACCCTGACAATGTGGTGGTGACCGCCGGGTCGCAGCAGGCGCTGGATCTGCTCACCCGCGTGTTCATCGACCCGGGCGACGTGGTCGTCACCGAGGGGCCGACCTACGTGACGGCGATCAACACGTTCGCGGCCTATCAGGCGCGGATCGTGCATGTGCCGATGGATGGCGACGGCCTGTCGCCRGGCGCGCTTGCGGAGATGTTGGCGCGGCTGGCCGCGGACGGTGCCCAAGTGAAGTTGCTGTACACGGTGCCGACGTTTCAGAATCCCGGGGGGATCACGCTGACGGCGCCGCGGCGGTCCGAGGTGATCGAGCTGTGCCGCCGGGCGGGGGTGCTGGTGGTGGAGGACAACCCGTACGGGTTGCTGTCGTTCACGGGTGAGCCGGTGCGGGCGATGCGCGCCGACGCGGCGGACGACGTGGTGTATCTGGGGTCGTTCTCGAAGACGTTGGCGCCGGGGCTGCGGGTGGGGTGGGCGCTGGCTCCGCCGGCGGTGACGGCGCGGCTGGTGTTGGCGGCGGAGTCGGCGATCCTGTCGCAGTCGATGTTCACGCAGCTGGCGGTGGAGCGGTATCTGGCGACGCAGCCGTGGACGGAGCAGGTGAAGGCGTTCCGGGAGATGTACCAGGAGCGCCGCGACGCCATGCTCGACGCCCTGGACGAGGCGATGCCCGCCGGTGCGTCCTGGACTCGGCCGGACGGGGGGTTCTTCGTGTGGTTGACGCTGCCGGACGGGGTGAACACGAAGGCGATGTTGCCGCGGGCGATCGCCGCCCGGGTGGCCTATGTGCCCGGGGTCGGGTTCTACGCCGACGGGTCGGGTGGTATCAGCATGCGGTTGTCGTACTGCTACCCGTCCCCGGAGCGTATCCGGGAGGGGGTCGGTCGCCTCAGCGCGGTCGTGCGCGACGAGCTGGCCCTTCGTGACACCTTCGGTTCCCACCCCTCCCGTCCCTGATATGCCCGACACCGTGAAGGATCCGACGATGACTGATCTGGGCCGTGTGCTGATCCTCGCCGGCGGGCTGTCCCCCGAGCGGGAGGTCTCCCTGCATTCGGGGGGGAAGCTGCGCGACGCGCTGGCCCGCATCGGGGTCGAGGCCGAGCTGGCGGATGTCGACGCCGCGACGCTGCCCGCGCTGGCTGCCGACCCGCCCGACGTGGTGTTCCCGGTACTACACGGGACCTCGGGGGAGGACGGCACGATCCGCGAAGTGCTGGATCTGTACGACCTGCCCTACGTCGGCGCCCTGCCCCCGGCGTGCCGGGTGGCGTTCGACAAGGCGACAGCGAAGGCGGCGGTCGCCGCGGCGGGGGTGGCGACCCCGGCGGCGGTGACGCTGCCCCGCGAGGCCTTTCACGATCTGGGGGCCGCCGCGCTGATCGAGCGGATCGTCGCCCGCCTGGGACTGCCCGTCGTGGTCAAGCCCCGCGCGGGAGGGTCGGCGTTCGGCGTAACRCGCGTCGAGGACGCGGGTGAACTCGCTGAGGCGCTGATGAGCTGCTTCGGCTACCACGACTCGGCGCTGATCGAACAGGCCGTCGCCGGGGTCGAGATCGCCATCGGGGTCGTCGACACCGGGGAGGGGCCGGTCGCACTGCCGGYCGTCGAGATCGAGCCGAGGGCGGGGGTGTACGACTACGCGGCCCGGTACACCGCGGGTGCCACCTCGTTCTTCACCCCGGCCCGCCTCAGCGAGGAGATCCTGCGCGCCGCCGCCGAGACCGCGCTCACGGCGCACCGGGTGCTGGGCCTGCGAGACCTGTCCCGCACCGACCTGATCGTCGACGGGAACGGGGTCGCGCAGTTCCTGGAGGTGAACGTCGCCCCCGGCATGACCGACACGAGCACCTGGCCGATGGGGCTGCACGCCGCCGGTCTCGACTTCGCCGTGGTCTGCCGCGACCTCGCAGCCCACGCCTACGACCGCCGCGACGCCGCTCGCGGCTGAGCGCGGGACCGTCGTTCAGCGGCGGTACACCGAGACGTGCTTGCGGGCGGCGTTGGGGTCGTAGGCGGTGGCGTCCCAGTCGCCCCACCGGTACGCGAGTCGGAGACCCGCGGCTGCCGCCAAGGCGTCGATCTCCTCGGGCCACAGGTAGAGCATCCGACCCGGGTACATCCGGACCGGCGCACCGTCGGCCAGCACGATCTCGTGGTAGTCGAAGGTGCGGGCGGTGGGAGTGTTCGTGGCGGCGAACAGCACCACACGCTCGGTGCTGCGCTGCTTGACCACCACGGCCGAGTCGGCGGGGAACATGCCGGGATGCGCCCCGTCCGGCAGCCGCCCCGGCCGGGGCACGAACGTCTCCAGCACCAGCGATCCGCCGTCGCCGAGGGCCTTCGCGGCCTGCGCCAGGAACCGGGATTGGACGTCGCGGTCGGCGAGGAGGAAGAACGTGTTGAACACGGCATAGACCAGGGGGACCGGGTCGGCGACGGTGAAGGTCGCCGCGTCGGCTTCGACCGCGGTGACCGCAAGCCCCTCTGCCACGGCGGATCGGTGCAGTTGGCGGGTCATCTCCCCGGAAGCGTCGATCCCGACGACCGGGACCCCCGCGCGGGCCAGGGGAGCGCGACCCGGCCGGTGCCCGAGCCGACCTCGACCGCCGGGCCGTCCCCGGCGAACGCGGCGAGCACCTTGATCTGCACGGGGTCCGCGGCGAAGGTGCCGTAGAGGTCGTCGTAGGTGTCGGCGATCGCATCGCCGTACGTCGACTCCTGGTAGTGATCAGCTGGCATCGAACACCTCACCCGTCGTGGCGTTACACGCTGGTAACGTCGGCTGTACCGGTACAGGAAGAGTGATCCTATCGAGAGATCGAAAACAGTACCGGTACAGTTTGAGTGACGAGGAGTGCCGGTATGCCCAGATATGAGGAGATCGCCGCCGAGCTACGCCGGCGCCTCGACGCCGACCCCACCCCCTACCCGGTGGGGAGCCGCCTGCCCGGCCACAGCCAGCTGACCGCGGAGTTCTCCGTGGGCCGCGGCGTCCTGACCGAAGCCCTCGGCCTCTTGGCTCTCGAAGGCCGCATCCGCATCGCCGACCGCTCCGGCGCCCTCGTCCTCGACCCCACCGCACCCCCGCAACCCGTCGACGTCGGCGGACAGGTTCGCCGCAACGAACTCGGCTACATCTTCAACGCCGCCGCCGGCCACTGGCGACCCACTGCGCCACCCACCCGCCGCTGGCTGCCCGCGCCCCCACACATCGCCCGCCTCCTCGACGTCCCCATCGGTAGCGATGTGCTGGAACGCCACCGGATCGTCGGCCCCGAYGGCCACCCGGTCCAGATCGCCGACTCCTACCTTCCCGCCGCGCTCGCCCGCGGCACCATCCTCGAAGCCGCCTCCACCGGACCCGGAGGTATCTACGAGCGGCTCGAACACGACTTCGGCCACGGCCCCCTCACCTGGCACCCCCGCGTCGGCGCCGCCGCGGCTACCCCCGAGCAGGCCCGCGACCTCGGCGTCTCCCGCGGCACCCCGCTGCTCGTCCTCACCCGCATCTCGATCAGCGGCACCAGCGGACGCCCCGTCGAAGTCACGATCACCTACCTCGACGGACACCGCTTCGAGGTCACCGGCCAGCCGATCACCCGCGACGACACCGCCGCCTGGCCCACCGCACCCGCCAGCGCGGAAAACCGACCAGCCGCCCTCTGAGGTGAGGATTTCCGGTGTGGGCTGGGTCGGTTGCGGGCGTGGCTGACCGCGCCGGGTGGTCGGGCCCGGCGTCACAGCGTGGCTGTTCGGTTGTGGCTATTCCTCCTGGGTGGTCAGGCGGCGGGCTGTTCGGGTTCGATGGTTACTTTCAGGCCGAGTTTCTCGAGTTGGGCGACGAGGCGTTTCTGCTGGGCTTCCGTGCTGTGCCGGCGCCGCATCCATTCAGGGCCGAGGTCCCGGTAGACGGTGTCGTCGTGGACGATGTGCCAGTAGGCGATCAGAATGTCGTGGCGGATCGCCCCCACGGCTTTCTGGACGCCACGGCGGCCCCGGATCTGGGCGTAGTGCGCGGCCAGATAGGTGTCCCGCGTGTCTGGGCGGCGGCGTGCGCCGCCTCGGTGAGCGCGGTCCGCAGCCACGTCGACCCCTGACGGCTACGACCCGACCGGGCCTTCCCACCGGAGGCGTGGTTACCCGGACAGATCCCCGCCCAGGACGCCAGATGCGCCGCGGTCGGGAAGCGGCCCATGTCCATCCCCGCCTCGGCGATCAGACACTGCGCCGTCCGCTGGGCCACCCCGGGGATCGTCATCACCCGCCCCACCAGGTCCACGAAAGGGGCCAGCATCACCTCGACCTTGCGGTCCAGCTCCGCGACCGCGGTATCACACAGGTCGATCTGCGCCAGCAACTGACGGACCAGCAGCTTCTGGTGATCCGCCAACGGCYGGCCGGCCAACGCCTCCCGCAACTGCGGGATCTTCACCCGCAGCCAGCGCCGCGCGAGATCCGCGAGCACCTCCGGGTCCTCCTCCCCGGCGAGCATCGCCTCGATCATCACCCGACCGGACTTCCCCAACAGTTCCGAGGCCACCGACGTCAGCTTGATCCCACAGTCCCGCATGACCTTCTCCAGGCGTTGCACCGCCCGGGTACGGTCCTCGATCGTCGTGCGCCGGTGCCGGGYGAGATCCCGTAACGCCCGGATCGGTTTCGGGGGCACGAACGACGGCCGGACCAGACTATGTTCCAGCAGCTGCGCGATCCACGCCGCATCGGTCACATCCGTCTTCCGACCCGGAACATTGTGCATGTGCTGGGCGTTCAGCAGCCAGCATTCGAAGGAATCCTCCAGCATGTAATACACCGGCTTCCAGTACACGCCGGTGGATTCCATACCCACCAGAGAAACCCGCTGTTCCGACAGCCACCCGGCCAGCCGGGTCAGTCCCGCTCCCGTCGTGGCGAAGGTCCGCACCTCCCCCCGCCGGCCGCCACCACGCCCGCCAACCCGGACCGCCRCCACGACCGTGTCCCGGTGCACGTCCAACCCGGCGACCCGGTCGATCAGCACATCCATGAAAGACCGCCTCCTTCCCTTACGATCAGTGATCCACACGGACCGCCCGGGGAGGGCCTGTCATCAAAGATTCTGAGGTACGCGCTCGTGGCAGCAGGACAGGATTCCTCAGGACCTCCGCGCCACACTGACCTACGGGCTCGCAGGCACCACAGAGGGACGACGTCGGACCGGACGGCACCAACATCCTCATCAGGACAGGGTGCCGGCGCAAGCCGACATGATCACTGACCTGACCTGGAAGCCCTCGGCGAGCTGCTCGTAGCGTTCACCCTTGCGGAGGTGGACGAGCACCAGGAGTGCCTGCTCGGGTG
>NZ_MAQZ01000118.1:0-16524 GCF_001756285.1 Frankia sp. CgMI4 | reverse complement strand
TCACCAGCCAGTCGAGCTGCTCGACGACATGCTCGCCCCACGGCGTGAACGGCTGCCCACACGACAGGCAGCCATAGCCCCCGCCCTCGAAGTCGCAGTCGACCTCGTCGCGGGACAGATGGTCGTAGCTCCGCCGGCCCGAGCGCGCGCCCGGCCCCCGCCGCCGGCCTGCCGACCCGGCGGCCTCGCCCCGCGCCCCGTCGCCACAACCGTCCCCGCCATCCGGCGAACCCACGGCCGGCGACCCGCCGCACTCCCGTTCCGACGACCGGCCGAACAGCATCCGCCGCAACGTCGCCAGCTCCGCCTGCAACGCCTCGAGCTGGAGACGCAGCTCCACCACCTCGGCCTCACGCGTCGCCTCCCGCGCGACCAGCCCGGCGATGTCCGTCAACAGCTCCGCGACCCGGGCCCGCAGCCAGGCGTTCTCCGCCAGCAGCGYCGCGCCCTCGGCAACCTCACCGCTCGCGGCAGCGCCCGCCCCCGACTCGACAACCGTCACGCACCGCAGCAAACCACCCCGACCGRCAGAACATCACCCACCACGACCATCAGGCCACACCCAGCCCCGAAGGCCGTCCCCCCAAAAGATCAACAACGGGACTTCCGAATACGTACATCCGGTCGCCCGATTCCGGGGACGCTCCGACCTCATCGGCAAGATCGACGCCTTCATCGACCGGTGTATACGGCAGCGCCGCGGTGGCTATCTGCTCGTCGAAGCCGAAGCTGGAATGGGAAAGTCCGCGCTGGCCGCATACCTGGCGTTTACCCGGGTGTGGCCGGCGCACTTCACCCGCCTCACCGAAGGACGCACCCCCGAAACCGCACGGCTGAACCTCGCCGCACAGCTCATCGCCACCTGGAAACTTGACACCGCCCCCGACGGCATCCTCCCCACGGACGCCCACACCCCACGCTGGCTCTACCTTCGGCTCTGCGACGCCGCCAAGACCCGCGACGCCACACAACCCGACCAGCCGGTGGTGCTTCTCGTCGACGGCCTCGACGAAGCACCACCTCCACCTGGCAGCGAACTCCCCCTCGGCCTACCCCCAGCTCTTCCCCCCGGCACGATCATCGTCGCCACTACCCGACCCAGCACCATCACCTTCCCCGTCGGGGCACGGGTCGTGGAACGCATCGACGTCGAAAGCGTCTCCAACCGCCGGGACCTCCTCGACTACCTCACCACCATCAGCACCCACGACCCGCACATCGCCGACGCGCTACACCGCGCCAGCACCGGGGGCCGGCTACGCCTGGTGGCGGGCACCGGCCTGGACGGGCAAGTCGGCGTTGATGTCCTGGCTGGTCCTACATCCCCTACCCGGGGTGCGGGTCGTGTCGTTCTTCATCACCGCCCGYTACGCCAGCCAGAACGACCGGATCGCCTTCACCGACCTGGTCATCGAACAGCTCTGCGACCTGCTCGGCGTGTCCTTACCGCCGCTGACAGACGCCACCCGGGACACCCATTTCCTCGGTCTACTCACCAGAGCCGCCGAGCGCTGCGACGCCTATGGTGAGCGGCTCGTCCTCGTCGTGGATGGGCTCGACGAGGATGCAGGGGTGCGCGGGCCGGCCGRCCACAGCATCGCCGCGCTTCTACCCGCCGCCCCGCCCGCCGGAATGCGAATCATCCTCGTCGCCGGACGGGTCAACCCGCCTGTCCCCCCGACGTAGCTCCGGGACGTCRGGTGCCGTTCGGAGACGATCAACAGCCTGTCGGTGCATTCCCGGCGGACGGTGCCGACCCAGCGGTCGACCGCATAGTCACCGCGGAATGGTCGACCGTTCGTGGACTCCCAGCTCGCTGAGTCCGTGCCGAGCCCACGGGCGGCAGGGGAGTCCTCCGCGTCAGTCGCGGAACTCGGGAATGATCTCCTCGGCGAAGAGCTCCAGGCTGCGCAGTACCCGGTCGAGCGGCAGGCCGCCCTGCTGGCCGATCATGAAGAGCCCGATCCACTCCAGGTCCGGAGTGCTGTTGAAGATCTTTTCCAGGCCTCGCTTGACGTCATCCGGGGCACCGAACAGGCCGACCTCCGGAATCAGGCTCGGGTCCTGGAAGCCAAACGATCCATAGAAGGTCGCGAAGTCGTTCAGGATCGAGGGATTGAAGACCCGGGCGGCCTCTTCGGTCGTGTCGGCGAGCCCGATCATCTTCAGGAAGCCGGTGTGCTCGCCGAGCTTGTACTCCCGACCGAACTTGGCGCACTCGGACTGGTAAAGCTCAGCCTTCGCCCGATGCTCGTTCAGGAAGGGCGTGAAGATCCACGGGACGATGTCCTCCTGCGCGCACCGGACGATCGACCGGTCACTCATCGTGAACGGCTGCCACAGCTCCGGGTACGGGTCCTGGTATGGCCGCGGGCAGACCGAGACCGCGCGGACGCGGCCCTGCTCGTCGATCTCGTCCGCAGCGCCGTACGCGCGGGTCCATTCCACGGCCGGCCAGTCCGCGATGCCGTCAAAGGGCTGCGGGATCGAATAGCCGTCCAGAATCTCGCTCCGGTATCGCACGGTCTCCTGAGTCCAGCACATCTTCATGATCTTCAGGATTTCGCCGAACACCTCGAAGTTGCGGTCGTCGGTGTGTGAGCCGTCGCCGCTGGCGTCCGTCACCTCCCAGCGTTGGCCGAGGACGTTGACCCATCGGTTCTGGAAACCCCGGGCCAGTCCGAGCCGGAGCCGGCCGCGACAGAACTGGTCGAGAAGGGCGACGTCCTCCGCTGCGCGGACGGGATCCCACGCCGGAAGCACCATGCCCAGCGGAGCCAGCAGCAGGCGTTCGGTTCGCGCGGCCAGGTCGGCCAGCACCATCAGCGGGTTGACCGAGAGCTCTAGGCCCTCAGAATGAAAATGGTGCTCGCTGAGCATCAGAGCGTCGAAGCCGGTCTGGTCGGCCTGTACCGCGATGCTGCGCAGCTCGTGGAGCATTGCCTGGTAGGAGTCGGTGTCCCGCCCGATTGGTCGCTTCGCCCCGACGTGCTGTTCAGAAAGGTAGCCCGATCCGGGAACCTGCGGATTCAGGAAGATAGAGAACTTCATGCCGTCTCCAACATGGTAGGCGTATGTGATGGTCAGGACACCCGGAAAGGAGGCTGATCGGGCTTCAGGCGTGCCCGTCACCACATAGCTTGATCCACGCCCGCCTCTGCGTCAGCCTGAGTGTCTGCCTAGATGCTCCACGGTTCGCTATCACGAAGCTATTGGCGATCGGCCGGTCACGGGCATCTTGGGTCGCCTCGGACCGCCAGCCTGATGGCTGCATGAAACTGCCGACTGTTCCAATTCGGGCCGTCGAGTCGCATGCAACACAATGGCGCCGACCGACCGGGACGAAGAGCAACGGACCACGGAGCCAAGGCGGTTACGATGTCAGCACCGACCCTGCCCGTCGGGCGTCAACGGCTATCGAGCGACCTTCCGGTGGTAGCCAAAGCGCACGGCAGCCGCATCTACGACGAGGACGGGCGTGAATTTATCGACGGCAGCTCCGGCACGATCTGTGTAAATATTGGGCACGGATCGACCGATGTTCTGGCCGCGATGCGAGAGCAGGCGGAACTCGTCACGTTCGCGCACCGAAGCCAGTTCACGAGCAGAAGCGTATTGGCGCTGACGGAGAAGATTCTCTCGATCGGTGGGCCTGGATATCGCGAGGTCGTCTACACGAACTCCGGTTCGGAAGCCACCGAGACTGCCCTGCGCCTAGCCCTTTTCCACCATGCTCTGGCAGGCAGTCCCGAGCGTTCCATCGTGCTCACCCAGCAGCCGAGTTACCACGGCATGACGGCTGGCGCCTTGTCCGTGTCGGGCCACCCACCGCGACGCGAGCACCTGGACGCGCTGGTCTCGACGGGCGTGTCGACGGTCCCGGTCACGTCCGACGATCCCGCCGCAGATCCGCTGCCGGCCACGTCGGCCTGGGAGGAGGCCTTCGGCCGGATCGGGCCGGAGCGGATCGCCGCCGTCCTCGTGGAACCGGTGAGCGGCGCCGCGGGAGGTGCGGCGGTTCTGCGTGACGACGTGCTCCGGCGGCTCCGCGAACTGACCAGCGCGAGTGGCGCGCTCCTGGTGATGGACGAGGTTATGACCGGCTTCGGGCGGACCGGCGACTGGTTCGGCTATCAGCGCTCCGGCGTCACTCCCGACCTGGTCGTCACGGGCAAGGGGCTGAGCGGCGGCTACACGCCGATCGGAGCGGTCCTCGTCGGCGCGTCCGTCCTGCCGGGCAGATCGGCCTCCGACCTCGCTCTGGGGCACACAATGAGCGGTAACCCCCTGTCTGCGGCCGTGGCGCTCGCCGTCCTGCGGGTGACCGAGCAACAGCGCCTTCCCGAGCGGGCCGAGCGAATCGGGGCGGAGCTGCGTCGTCGCCTTGAAGAAGAGGTCACCGGGAAGGTCGGTTTCCTCGACCAGCCCCGTGGCCGTGGCCTCCTGCTTGGGCTGCCGGTGCGTCAGGCCGCCGGCGCCCACGCCCGGGCGCCACTCGCCGCGACGATCTGTCGGGCGGCGCGCGAGTTCGGACTGGTGGTCTATCCCGCTGGCGTGAACCACTGGACCCAGGCTCTCCTGGTCGCGCCGTCGCTGACGATCGAGGACGCCGAGCTCGCCGAGCTTGTGCGACGCCTCGCGCGGACCGTCACCGCCGTGGACACGCAGCTCGCGAGAACGCGCGGGCGCCGCTGGTGAGGTCCTGGGCTGCGCCGCCGGCCACGTCACCCGGTCGGCTCCGATTCCGCGAGAGCGCCGGCCGCCCGTCGGCCGCGCAGGCGCTGACCAGCTGAACGCACGGATCTAGAAAATGTTCGAACCCATTCTGGCAGTGAGGAAGTGATGCACGGTGAAGATTGGCATCCTGGCGTGGGAATGCGAGGATGAAGATGAGCTCKAGTCGCTCATCATCACCCAGGTGGCGCATGACCGGGGGCATGATTCCGTCTTCTTCGGAATCAACGACATCACCTGCGCGGCGGTCTCCGGAGGCGGCGTGCCTCAGATCCGCGGCGAGGCGGCGTCGACCTTCGACGTGATCGTCTCACGCGCCCACCTCGGTTATCAGTGGCGCGGCACCGCGGAGGCGCTCTACCTGCTGTCCAGCGTGCCCGACCTGGTGATGCTCGACTCCGCGACGCCRCACATCCGGTCGGTCAGCAAGTTCGCGATGATCCACCGGCTCACGCAAGTCGGAGTGCCGACCCAGCCCACCAGGTCCTGCTCCAGCATCGCCGACTTTGAGGCGGCCTGCGCCGAATGGGGCTCGACCGTCGTCAAGCCCTCGATCGGCTTCGGCGGTCACGATGTCGAGCGATTCCTCGACGGCGACGACGAGAAGGGAAGGCTGAAGGTCGGTGACCTGCTGAAGACGTACGGGACCCTTCTCTGCCAGCCGTACTTCCCCCATTCCGGGGTGCTGCGGGTGACGACGATCGGGGACCAACCGTCGGTCTCCTTCAACCAGGTCACCGGCGATGACGGCTGGAAGCCGAACCACGGTCACAAGTGGGTCTACCACGCCGAGGACGACGAGGAGTACTGCGCCTGCTGCACGCCGCGGGTAAAGCGACTCCGGAACGAGATGGTCGATCCGAAGCCGGAGATGGTGGACCTCGCGCTTCGTGCCGCAGCGGCCATGGAGCTGAGCATGGCCGGTGTCGACATCATCGAGAGCGACGGTCAGGCGATGGTCCTGGAGGTCAACGCTTGCCCCGGGTTCAGCTCACTCCAGTCGGATCTGCGCACGAAGATCGGCGAAGAGATCGTGCAGCTGGCCGAAGAACGGGTGAAATCCGTCCGCTGATGTACGCCGCATAGCGCCGGGGTGAACTGTTTCCAGCACGCCGGATTCCTGTGCGGCCGCCGAGCATCAGAAGGTGGAGAAGATGGYGATTATCGTACAGAAATACGGTGGCAGCTCACTCGCGACGATCGAGAAGATTCGCGGCGTAGCGCGACGGGTGGTCGACACTGCGGCGGCGGGAAAGCAGGTCGTCGTCGTAGTGTCCGCCCGCGGCAGGACTACCGACGAGCTGCTCGGCGAGGCTCGCGCGCTCGGCGGGCACTGGCGCAGCCGGGAGTCCGACCAACTGGTCTCGACCGGCGAGGTCGTGTCGGCGGCGACCACGGCGCTCGCCCTGCGGGAGCTCGGCCAGCCCGCGGTGTCCATGACCGGCGGGCAGGCCGGCATACAGGTCAGCGGAGAGTTCGGCTCCGCTGCTGTCCATTCGGTGACTCCGGACCGGCTCAGAACGAGTCTCGAGGAGGGCAAGGTTGTCGTCGTCGCAGGCTTCCAGGGAGTCGACGCCAGCGGCGACGTGCGAACCCTCGGGCGAGGCGGCTCGGATACCACCGCCGTCGCGCTGGCAGCGGCCCTGGGCGCTACCTGCGAGATCTACACCGACGTCGACGGTGTCTACACCGCCGACCCGAGGCTGGTTCCGCGGGCACGGCTGCTTCCCACCGTACCGGCGCCCCTCATGCACGAGATGGCGCACACCGGCGCTGGCATCCTCCATCCGCGCGCGGTGGACCTGGCCGCCACGAGGAGAATCCCGGTCCAGGTCCGGAACTCGCTCGGGACGAATCCAGRCACGGTCGTCGAGGTCGTGYCGGGAAACCCGCTGGAATCTGAYGGCGTCGTCGCGGCGGTCACCCAGGACGAGGACACCACGCTCGTCATGATGCGCGGCCGCGGCGAACCTCTCGACTCCTGGGCCGCGCTCGCGCGAATGGCGTCGGCGAAAGTYGCGCCGGCCGATCTCTTCGCGCTGGCCGACTCGACGCATKGAAGCACGCTTGGATTCACCAGCAGCCCGGCCAGGCAGATCGACCTGGCGCATATCGCACGCCAGGCCGGCGGCACTGTGGAACTGCGTGATGATCTGGGGCGGCTATCGCTGGTCGGAACCAGGATGAACCTGTGCGGCGCGGTCATCGAAACGCTGGCCGAGATTCTTTCGACGCACGGGATCCGCAGTCCGTGGATCGCTATCTCGGAGCGACGTATATCCATCCTGGTCCCCAGGGGCGGGATGCGTCGGCTGGCGCTGACCATACATGACGCGCTGGTGCTCGGCCGAGGGCTCGAGGCGCACTCATCGGATCGATGAAAAACGAGGTACGGCATGCCCAACTACCCGTTCTCGCGGCTCGTTYGGCTTCGGAGGCTGTATCGTCACCACCGTGGCCGTCTGTTTATGGTGCCGCTGGACCACTCCGTCACCGACGGTCCACTCAGCCGACGTCGCTCACTTGATGAGCTGATCGAGGGAATCTCCCGCGGCGCCGTCGACGCGGTTGTACTGCACAAAGGAAGCCTGCRGTACCTAAACGCCGTCCGCTTCGACCACATGTCGTTGATCGTGCAACTTTCAGCCAGCACCAGACACGCTCCGGACCCCGACGCGAAGATCCTGGTGGCGAGCGTCGAAGAGGCGCTTCGTCTGGGGGCCGACGCCGTCAGCGTCCACGTGAACCTGGGTTCGGCACAGGAGAGCCGTCAGATCGCGGACTTGGCGGCGGTGGCGGACTCCTGTGACCGGTGGGGCGTTCCCCTGCTCGCCATGATGTATCCGCGGGGCCCGAGGATCGCTGACCCGCCCAACGCGGAGTTGTGCATGCACGCGGCTGTGCTGGCCGCGGACCTCGGTGCGGACATAGTCAAGATTCCTCGCCTCGGCTCGACCGACGAGCTACGCGACGTGGTGGCCGCCTCACCGATCCCGACGGTCGTGGCGGGTGGCTCCTCAATGGAACCCGAAGAATACCTCGCCGAACTCGCGGCGGCGATGCGGTCCGGGGTCGGCGGTGTCGCGATCGGCCGGAATGTCTTTCAGGCCCCCGACCCCTGCGCGATGGCGCGTCGAATCGCCCAGATCGTGCACGATCCGCTTGAGGTTGCCAGGAAGCAGCCGAGGGTGCAGCATAGCGGCGCGGTCGGCTGAAAAAAGACGGATACGGACGGTGGGAGAATGTCCATGAAACTGTACTGGGTTGAGATCCATGGCGCTGGACCGCTCTTGACCGCGGTCGCGGAGGAGGCGATTCACCAGAGGGTCGACGCCGTCGTCTCCGACGATCCCGCCAACCTGTCCACGTTGCCGCCGACGGTCAAGAAGGTTCTGCTGACCAAGGACGGCTCCCTGGGCGAAGACCTGGACGGCGTTGATGTCGTCATCCTCGATGCCGAACGGGAGCGGATTCACGAGCTGTCAGCTACCTACCCGCACGTCGAGTTCGGCAGGTATCTCGAGGTGACCGATGCGCAGACGCTCGATGCCGCCTGCGCAGCCGCCCAGGAATGGGCGTGGACCGTCCTCCGGTTCCGCGACGAGACGAAGATCCCGCTGGAGATCGTCCTGGCCGCGGCGCACAAGTCCCAGGGCAGCGTGATCACCGTTGTTCACGACACGGACGAGGCCAACGTCGTGCTCGGCTGCCTGGAGCGTGGCGCCGACGGCATCATGCTGGCGCCGAAGGCTGTCGGCGAGTTGTCCGCGCTTAAGGCCGTGGCCGCCGGGGGTTCCTTCTCGCTCCAGCTCGAGGAACTGGAAGTCATCGAGACCAGTCATGTGGGAATGGGCGAGCGGRCCTGCGTCGACACCTGCAGCATGTTCGGCGAGAACGAGGGAATCCTAGTGGGCTCACACTCCAAGGGAATGATCCTTGCGTGCAGCGAGACGCATCCACTGCCCTACATGCCGACACGGCCGTTTCGGGTAAACGCCGGCGCGGTTCATTCCTACACGATGTCGATGGCCGGCCGCACCAACTACCTCAGCGAGCTACAGGCGGGCGGAAGAGTGCTGGCCGTCGACGCGGACGGCCGCGYTCGGCCGGTGACCGTCGGCCGGATCAAGATCGAGACGCGACCTCTTCGAATGATCACCGCGAAGTCCCCGTCCGGCCGAGTGGCAGATCTCATCGTCCAGGACGATTGGCACGTGCGGGTTCTCGGGCCGGGCGGCGTGGTCATCAACGTCACCGAGCTCCAACCGGGTACAAAGGTGCTCGGATACCTGCCGGTCGAAGACCGGCACGTCGGCTACCCGATCGACGAGTTCTGCATCGAAAAATAGGTCCTGGCGGCCCTTACATGGATCGACGAATGGGATCGCGATGAAAAACAGTGGGCCTCGAGTCGGAATTCTTGGTGCCGGGATAGCAGGCGTGACCCTGGCGTTGATGTTGGCGGATAGTGGCGTACCTAGCGTCCTGTTCGAGCAGGCGGAACTGTCCGGCGAGATCGGCGCGGGAGTGCAGCTCGCGCCGAGCGCGGTGCGGCTGTTGCACCGATTGGGCTTGGCGGATGCCCTGCGGGAGATCGCGGTCGAGGTCGAGTCCGCACTGATGTGTCAGTGGGACGACGGAACGGTGGTCGCCCGGACACCGTTCGGGAAGGACTGCGCGGACAGGTACGGCGCGCCGTACTACACCGTGCACCGCGCCGACCTACACGCGCTGTTGACCTCCAGGCTGGAGACGCCCGTCGCCACCGGGCGGCGGTGCGTCGAGGTGACGGAGGACGACGAGTCCGTTCGACTTCTCTTCGCGGACGGCTCGACCGAGGAAGTCGGACTGCTGATCGGTGYGGACGGGATACGTTCGGTTGTCCGTTCACGCATATCGGCCGACGTCCCGTGTTTCTCAGGCGAGCTCATCTATCGGGGGCTTGTCGACGCACGGCGGCTGCCCGGAGCGTTCGGGAACTCGATCCGGGTCTGGAAAGGCACGGACGGCCACGCCGTGATGTATCCCGTCCGACGCGGCCAGCTGATCAGTGTCGCCGCGACGGTCCCGGCCGAAGAGGGCGGCCACGAGTCGTGGTCGCGGCGCGGCGACCTCACCGCGATGCGGGCCAGATACGACTGCTGGCACGACTCCGTCCGCTCGGTGCTGGCCGCCCTCGACGAGGTCACCGTGTGGGCGCTGCATGACCGTGAGCCCATCGAATGCTGGGCGACCGACCGCACCGTACTGATCGGCGACGCCGCGCATCCGATGCTGCCGTTCCTCGCTCAGGGCGCGAACCAGGCGATTGAGGACGCGACGGTCCTGGCCCTGTGCCTGGCGGACGCCGCTGACTCGCACCGGGCCGCGTTCGACCGCTACCAACGGCTACGGGTTCCGCGGGCGAGAGAGATCCTTCTTAGCTCCCGGCAGAACGCGGAGCATCTGCGGGCCGAGGAGCCTGYGTCGCGCCAGGACGCCGCGGTGACCGAGCTGCCCCTCGAGGACCACGACTGGCTCTTCGGCCATCACGCGGAGGAGGTCTGATGGGGKTCGGTACCTCAGGTTTCCACCGTCGCTCGCGGGATGTGAGCGCGAGTGGTCAGCCTCGGATCGTTCGTGCGCACGGATCGCGACTTTTCGACGACCGCGGCCGGGATTACATCGACGGCATTTCCGGCGCGACCTGCAACAATCTCGGGCACGGCATTCCAGAAATGCTCAGCGCAATGCACAAAAAGGCGGCGTTAGCGAGCTTCGCRCACCGGACGCAGTTCGCGAGCCAACCGATTGTCGACCTTACGAGAGAAATTCTCAACCTAACTGGCGCCGGCTATCGGGAGGTCCTCTACACTGACTCAGGACCTGCCGCGATCAAGCTGACACTGGACCTGGTAAGGCGACACCACGCTCTCAACGACGAGAGCGACCGGCCGATGGTTCTGACACAGCGACCGAGCCATCAGGGATCGGGTGTCGTCGCGTTCAGCATCGCCGGGCGGCCCGCTCACGACGGGAGTGCGGCCCTCGGCCGCGACAGCCCGGCCTCGTGGACACAGCGGGCGGCGCCGAACGCCGACCAACTCGGTCCCGATCTCGACGACTGGCAGCTGGCGTTCGACCGGGTCGGRCACGGGCGCGTCGCGGCCGTTCTGGTGGAGCCCATGGGAAGCGCCGACAGCGGCGCGACGGCGTTGTCCGACGAGACGCTGAGCGGCCTGCGGGAGCTATGCGACGCCAACGGGGCGCTGCTGGTCGCCGATGAGACCCTCACCGGTCTGGGCCAGGTGGGCGACTGGTTCGGACATTCCAGTTCCGGTGTAACCCCCGACCTAATCGTCATGGGGCCGGGCCTCAACGCCGGCTGCTCTCCAATCGGGGCCTGCGTGGTCGGGCAGAACGTCCGGCCGCAGCAGCTGTGCACCGGCGCGACGGCCCTCGGTCCCTCGTCGGCCGTGACGGCGCACGCCGTCCTTCGGTTTACGAAGGAACAGAACATTCCCGAGCGAGCAAGACAGATGGGTGCCTTCCTCAAACGTGAGCTCGAGGCCCTCGCAGCGCCCGTCTACTATCTCGGAGAACCACGAGGGCGGGGACTGCTATTCACCCTTCCGGTGCTGACCGGACCACGACTTTCGCAGGCGAAGGAAATCTGCGCGACGGCGATCAACTTCGGCCTGATGCTGCGCCCGACCGGCGTCGACCGGGCGACCGAGGCGGTCATCGTCGCGCCTCCGCTGACCATCGCCACTCACGAGATGAACCTTCTTGTTGATCGACTGCGGGACACCCTGCGCAACCTGGCGAACTCGATGGGATGAACCAGTGAGCACGCTGCTGATCGGAAACTCGTACAACGACAGTCTCGTCGCGGATCTCGCATCTTTTCGCGAGGCTGACCGCCAGGTGGCCGGCAACATCTCGCTCCGGATGATCTGGCTTGCCGAGCCCGGTGACATCCTCGTGCTTCCGCAGCCCCCGCGACCCGAGTTTGTGCGTTACGCGCTGACTCTGCGCGGCCTGGATGTCGACTCGGTCCTGATCATGGTTCCGCCCGCGGGCCGTCTCGGGTCGGATGTTCTCACCGGCGACCGGCTCCTCGACGGGGGCTTTCTCGCCGAACTGCGCGCCCTGGTCACGAAGCGGAACGTCGACCATGCCTGCCCCTACGTGTTCGACGCGACGACCGCCCATCTCATCAGGGAGCTGGGCCTGCACAGATCGATGCCGGGGTTCGGATTCTACGAGGCCGGCGGCGCGGACCTCGTGAATAGCAAGAGCGTGTTCCGCGCGATGGCTGGCGGTCTGGGCCTCCCGGTCACCACAGGCATCGTGGCGACCTCCAGAGCCAAGGCGCAGGAGTTCGCGGCCGATCTCGTCGCGGCGAACAGGTGCGTGATCGTCAAGCAGGACTTTCACGCCGGCGGCTACGGCAACGAGATCATCTCGCCGCGCCCCGACGTGCAGCCGCTGGGCGCGCCCAGCCTGCGGGTGCTCGATTCCCAGGACGCCGTCCGACGGCATTTCGACAGCGCCTGGTCACGTTACTCGGTCGACGGCCGCCACAAGGTGATCGTCGAGGACTATGTGCCCGACTCCATGCCGCTGGGCGCGGAGGTGAGAATCACGGCCGAGGGAAGCAGGCTGCACCATATCGGCGAGATGCGAATGGCACCGGTATTCGACGGGGTAGTGATCCCGGGGGCCGTGCTGAGCGAGAAGAACCGGGCGGAGTTCAACGACATCGTGCTGCGGGTCTGCGATTCCATCCRTGCGCTCGGATACGTCGGCCTGGCGAATATCGATGGAATCCTGACGCCCGACGGAGACCTCCTACTGACCGAGATGAACGGACGCCTCGGCGGCACCACACACCTGCACTGGATCGCCGACGCCCTGGTCGGCCACGACTATCAGACCGAATGCGTGTTGATGACGCGAAACCACTGGCATGTCTCCTCGTTCGACGACGCGGTGGCCCGGCTCAGGACGAGCGGACTGCTCTTCGAGCCGGACGCGCGTGCGGGAGTGCTGATCGGCTGCGAGCATATCCAGCAGTCGGGAGTAGTCGAGTACTGCATCGTCGCGAAGGACGTCGACGCGGCGGAGGAGATCGAGACGAGTCTTCTACGGCTCCCCGGCGGCTCGCTGGACACACCTTGAAATCACCACAGGAGGACAATGTGAAAAATTCGTTGCTCAATGGTGGGAGAGGCATGGCCGAGAATACTGAAGTCGTCGACGTTGTGGTCATCGGYGCCGGGCCGGCAGGTGCGGYGGCGRCAGCGACGCTCGCGAAGGCCGGGCGTAGCGTGATTGTGTTGGAACGGCGGACCTTTCCCCGTTTTCACATCGGCGAGTCCATGGTGCCGTTCGTCAACGCCGCGTTCGAGAAGCTGGGAATACTCGACCGGCTCAAGCAGCAGGGTTATGTCGCCAAGCATGGTGCCGAGTTCTGCCAGGGAGAGGAGGACGAGAACGTCCGCGTTTCGTTCACAACGCAGGGGCCCGGTCGCCACCACGTGACGTTCCAGGTAGAGCGGGCGCACCTGGACAATATGCTCATTCAGTTCGCGGGCGAGTGCGGTGCGCGGGTGATCCACGAGGCGACGGTACACGACCTGATAACAGAAGGCGACCGGGTCGTCGGTGTGCGCTACGAACACGACGGGACGGCTCGCGAGGTGCGGGCACAGTACGTTCTCGACGCGGCGGGCGGGCCAGCAAGATCGCCAAGGCGTTCCGGCTGCGGAAGCCGGTCGACCGACTGAAGATGGTCGCGGTCTTCCGCCGCCTCAAGGGCATCGACGAGGCGCGCAATCCCGGCTTCGAGGGCGACATCCAGGTGGGCGCCCACGAGGACGGATGGCTGTGGGCCATTCCCATCTGGCCCGACACGATGAGCGTCGGCGCGGTCATGCCGCAACAGGTGCTGCGGTCCGGCGATCCCGCCGCGCTGTTCGACGAGCACGTGTCCCGGGTACGGCGCGTCCGGGAGCGGGTCGCGGRCGCCCATCCGGTGAGCGACGTGCAGATCGAAACCGACTACTGCTACTACTCGGACCAGGTCGCGGGGCCGGGCTGGTTCCTAGCCGGCGACGCGGGCTGCTTCTTCGACCCGATCTTCTCCGGCGGTGTCTACCTCGCCACCTCCACCGGCATCCGCGCCGGCGAGTCCATCGACGCCGCCCTGCGGGAGCCGCTCCGCGCCGAGGAGCTCCAGAACGAGTACCAGCGGTTCTACAAGACCGGCTACGACATGTACGCCCGGCTGATCTACATGTACTACGAGGAGCCGGATCCTGACGCCTACCTGGCGTCCGTCGGACTCGACGACTGCGGCGACGCCTTCGCGAGCAACAAGTGGGTCGTCCGCTTCCTCTGCGGGGACTTCTTCAACGCCCGGAACAAGCTCGCCCAGGAGGTCGTCAAGGAGCGTCGCTGGGACACCTTCGCGCCGTTCGAGCGCGTCAGYGAGTGCCCGTACTACGCCGAACTGAACGAGGCGGAGGACAGGGAGCCCGTCGAGGCGTAACCCGGACCGATGGAGGTGGACCGGCGCGCACGCGGCACGGTCCCGACAGGCGGGCAGACCCGGCTAACGGTCGATCGCCGCGTTCTTCGCGAGGGCCTGATTCTCGCGAGCGTGTTCGTCCGAAGCCAGGCCTGCCCGCCACCGGCGGTCCACGATCGTGGTGAGCTGGCGCGAGTTGCCGCCCGGATGAGCGTCCGAGCGACCGGCCGCGGACCGCCATAGCGCGGCGTTCCTAGAGGGCTTGGGCTGGCGAAGTCGGTAAGGATGAGTCAGGTTCACGAGCTGCGGATCATGCTGCGAGTCCTGCCTGTTTTGAGGAGTCTCTCGAGCGCCTGGTCGTAGGCGTCCGCGGCCTTTCGGAGGGGAGTGTCCGGTCGCTGGCTCTGTCGCACTTTCTTGACACACCCGCAACTGACAGTGCTTCTCAAGGCAGAGTTCCCGCTCGTCGCCAGCCAACTCGACCAGCCGCAGTGACCACGATCACGGTCGCCTGGCGGCCCGGAAGTGCCCGGACCGCCAGGTGTTCGGAACGCTTGTTCTACTCGGTAGGCGATGTTCTGGTTGGCACGGTCACCGAGCATCGTTCCTGTTCGAGGCACGTGTGGCGACCGGCCGAACAGTGATTTCAGGGCCAACAACCAAGATCGAACGGTTCGGATGCTGGTACACATGGTCCACCCGCCCCACGCGCTCCCGTTCCGTGCTCGCTGATCTTTGATCAGCTTCGCCACCTGCCGTTATGCCTGCCCGGGGGCGACCCCCGGACCCCCGGGCGGCCGGCGTTTTTCTAGATCGGCGATCTTTGGTGGCAGCCAGGGTGGCAGCCAAAGCCCCCCACACCCGCTGCGGGAGCCCCACACCCGGTGGGCGGGGCGGGACGGGCAGGCGGAAGACACGGTCGGACCGCAGCCGGCTGACGAGGTCGACGGGCAGGTCGGCGAGCAGCCAGGCCAGGCGGGTGACGTCGTAGCCGGCGTCGAGGACGACGAKGATGTTCGGGGCGCCGCCGCGGTGGTGGCCGGCGGCGACGACCCGGTCGACCAGGTCGCGGAGCTGTCGGGCGGTCACCGTGGTGAGGTCGTTGCCGGGACCGAGGCGGACCGCGTCCAGCGGCGCTGTCCACGAGGTGCGGCTCGGTTCGAGGGCGGCGACGAACGAGTAGGGCCAGCCGGGGATCATCTGGGCGTTGCCCTTGCCTCGGCCGTAGGTGTGGCAGAACAGCCGGTCCGGGCTGGTGGCCGCGTCCGGGCGCAGCCACGGGCTGACGTCCACGCCCAGGATGATCCGGCCGTCGGCGGCCCGCGGCAGCGGCAGCCCGTGCCAGCGCGCGGCGCAGCCGGCCGATCTCGATGCGGCCCTGGTTGACCGCGTCGTACAGCGCGCCGTGCCCCCGGCGGTGCTCCGGGGTCAGCGACAGGCCGACCAGGTCACGAACCGGGCCGTCCGCGCACAGCACCGCGTCGGTGAGCTCGAACAGGGCATCCGCCCGCCGGGTCAGACAGTCGTAGAACTCCTGGCGGAACCGACACAGCACTTCCAGGTCCTCGACGGCGGGGACATCACGGGCCAAGCTGTCCTCCACGGCCTTATGCCTGATCACGGTGTCTTTGGYGAGAAACCAGGATCAACAGAAGGCCGCTTCACGTCACGGCGACACGCCCACCCACCCCACAACACCTCCAGGTATCACACAGCGTGACGTTCGGAGGTTAAACGGCAAGCTTAGTGGTTGAGSCTGGAAGTCCTTYGGGGKTGTTAGGCGGCCTGTGTGAGGGCTCTGRCAYTTGGTTCKGACTYCACCCGACTCCCGTGATCATTGGTGTCGGGTGGTGGGACGGSCAACCGAGCGACGGAGCCCGCGACGGCTGGTGCTGTGTCGTCGTCGAGRCGGGCGAGGTGGCGTTCGAGGTCGGCCGCGGTGTACTTCCACTTGAACGGTGTGGCGGTGACGTTGTAGCGGTCGACGAACGCTGTCAGGGTGTCGGCGAGCACGTCGAGGCTGGYGAAGTCGCAGGGTGACACGACCTTCCGTTGGACGAGCGAGAAGAAGATCTCCACTTGGTTCAGCCATGAGGCGTGTGTCGGGGTGTGGATCAGGATGCGGTTCGGGTGGGCGGCCCTGAGTCAGTTGATCGAGGCCTGGCCTCGGTGGTCGGAGCCGTTGTCGACGATCACGAACACGCGCTTCGCCGTCCGGTAGCGGTCCTGGGCCATGACCTGGCCCATCAGTTCCATGAACGGCGCGATGCCCGTCG
>NZ_MAQZ01000117.1:0-17391 GCF_001756285.1 Frankia sp. CgMI4 | reverse complement strand
CTGCTGTCCCAGCCCGGCCTGGGACCGGTCCTCGCGGCCCGGGTGCTCGCCGAGTTCGGTGACGACCCGACGCGCTACGCCGACGCGAAGGCACGGAAGAACTACGCCGGCACGAGCCCGATCACCCGCGCCTCCGGGAAGAAGAAGACGGTCCTGGCCCGCTACGCACGCAACAACCGGCTCGCCGACGCGCTACATCAGCAGGCGCTCTCGGCCCTGAGCGCATCCCCGGGCGCCCGGTCGTACTACGACGCGATCCGCGCGCGCGGCACGTCGCACCACGCCGCGCTGCGCCAGCTCGGCAACCGGCTCGTCGGAATCCTGCACGGCTGCCTCAAGACCCACACCCCCTACAGTGAGGCAACCGCATGGACACAGAAAGCAACACTCGACGTCGCCGCTTGACAACGAAAACCATGGGATGTCTGACCGCGCRTGATCACGGTGATCACGGTGACGAGAGTGACGCACCGAGCGGGCTCGCGGGCACCGTCGCGTCCTGCTGCACGCCGTTGGCTCGCACCCCGCTGTCCGCGGAGGACGCCGAACGTCTCGTCGGTGTGCTCAAAGCGATCGCCGTTCCCGCCCGGCTGCGGCTGCTGTCGATGATCTATGCRCGGGAGGGTGGTGAGGCGTGCGTCTGCGAACTGACCGAGCCGCTCGGGCTGACCCAGCCGACCGTCAGCCACCACCTGAAGGTTCTTGTCGCCGCCGGCCTGATCAGCCGGGAGAAGCGTGGCGTGTGGGCCTACTACCGACTCGTGCCCGGAGCGCTGCCCGCGCTCGCCACGGTCTTCGCTCCGGCCGCCGCTCCAGACGCCGAGTGAGACGACTACCGAGTGAGACGACCGCCGGGCGGGACCTGCGCATCGCGGCCGGCGGTGGTCAGAGGGGCCAGCAGCGGTCAGGGGCCAGCAGCGGTCAGGGGAGCCAGGAGACGGTGGCGCAGCCGAGCTGATGCCGGATGGGGCCGTCGGGCCCGGCGTTCGTGGCGTAGGCGCACACCGTGTGCGGGACGGCGCTCGTGATGACGGTGGTCTCGAAGCCGTGGTCGGGGCCGGCGTCGGGGTAGAAGCGGGCGACGTCCGGTCGGGAGGTGTCCGCGGTGGCGGTGGTGGCGGTGGTGGCGTCGAGAGTGACCGTGACGATGAGGGGGTCGGCGGGGTCGTCGGGGTCGTAGGTCCAGCCGGYGACGCGGACGCTGCTCCAGCCGGCGGTGATCCACGGGTTGGGCGTCGCGAGGTCGAGGTAGCCGAGGGGCGTGTGGTCGACGGCGGGCGCGTCCACGGTCGCGGTGGCGCAGCCGAGGCTCCGCCGGTGGAAGGAGCCGAGCGGGCCGATGTTCACCGCGGCGGTGCAGACGGTGTGGGTGCCGGGTGCGGCGGCCACGGTGGTGTCGAAGCCGTGGTCGGGGCCGGCGCCCGGGTGGGCCCGGGCGACGTCGGGACGGGAGCGGTCGGCGACGACACTGGCGGTGGCGACGTCGTCCAGAATGATCGTTACGGCCAGGGGGTGGGTGAGGTCCCCCGGGTCGATGGTCCAGCCGGCGACGCGGATGCCGGCGGGGGATGCGTCGGCGAGATCGAGAAAGCCGAACGGCGGCGCATCGTCCCCATCGGGACAGGTTTTCTCGGTTTTCCTGATCTTCCCCGTCTTCCCCACGTCGCTGGACCCGGCCGTCGGGCAGGCGCCGGCCACGGCGGATCCGGCCAGGCCGACGCCGATCAGGACGGTGGTGAGAGCGAGGATGCTGATCATCGCGACGGCGGTACGTACGGGCGTTCGATGCGGCGCGATGGCGATGATCGTCACCCTCTCCCCTCACGCTCAAGGTGTGAACTGAAAGTAGCATCTCCATTGCTATCGGTCGACAACCGTGAAGGTTTTGTTGCATGTTGCATCCACGTCGCCGCCATGCGCATTCTGCGGGTGCGGTGTCCGTACGGCCATGGAGCGGTGGGGCGGCGACTGGACCCGGCTCGCCGACCGCCGCTGTTACCAGACCTGGATCAGCCAGCTCGGTCTGGCGGGGGACCCGTGGACCGGTCGCGGGACCGGATAGCCGAGAAAGCCTGCCGCGATCGTGCGCCCGCTCCCCGACTCGGCGGCCAGCCGAACCGGGAGAACGGTTCCGCCCGCAGATGCAGACGGATGATCTCCCTGCTGTACGCCAGGGTGTCGGCCGGCAGATCGTCCGGTGGGTGCCAGGCGAGGGCGGAGCAGGTGGCTGGCTCCCGATTGGTGGGCTCGCCGCTCCACCGCGACACCAGGAAGCCGAAACCGATACGAGCGTCGCTGTCCGGCGGAAGGRCATGCGTGATACCCGCGAAAGCGACATCCTCGGGTTCGACCCCGATACCGAGCTCCTCGTCGAGCTCCCGGATCACCGCGGTCACGACGTCCTCGGCGGGCTCGATCCGTCCGCTGGGCAGCGCCCAGCAGCCGCTTCCGTAGATGCCTCCCGCGCGTTTCGTCAGGAGCAGGCGGCCGTCCCGTATCAGTAGCGCAAGAACGTCGACCGGGGTCCGGTGTTCGTGCCGCATGATCCTCCTCGTGCTCTTCTTCCCGCGGACCGACTCGAGGCCCGTGACCGGGAAACGTAGCGCGCAGGGCCCCGTCCTTCAGAGCGAAGATTCAGCAGGGATTCGGCTGGCGCTCAGCGGCAGGGTGGCCCTGTTCCGCACATGCGCATCCTGGTGGCGGACGACGACCGGAGTCTGGTGGCGCGACTGCGGGCGCTGYTGCGCCGTGGTGGTGGGGAACGCCCGGTCGTCCTGGCGGCTGGCGACCTCCGGCTCGACCCGCGTCGCACCGGGCCTGGCGGGGTGAGTCACCGGTCGAGCCGACGCCACGGCAGTTCTCCCTCCTGGAGTTCCTGACGCGCCGTCCCCGTCCCATACCGACCGGTGGGTAGGGCGGTGGCACGGGACGGGGACGGTAACCATCCCGGCTACATCCTCGTCTGCCGGCCAGCCGCCAAGGCTGGATGGTCACCATCCAGCAAGCCGATCCTACAGAACCGAGGACGCCTCACCGCYGGACACGCCGAGGCGGTTCAGGCATTTTTCCGGGAGATTCCTCGCGCCTTGGCACTATAGGGCTTGGTGGAGCTGAAGAGTATGTTCCCGACCGTGTTACGGTGGGCGAGGGTGTTCTATTCTGCAAGAAGATTAAGGATAGATTTCTTGGTGTGGAATCAGGACTTTTCAAGCTAGCAGGCTTAGCACTTTAGTTGGAGTCCAAGAATGAGTTGTGCTGTAGCCAGGATATATATGCTTTCTATTATTAGCCTGTTCTTGYTAGGCTTCCTAGCTGTTAGCTTTTTTGCCTACGGCGTCGAGCCTGGGCGGAATCTCAAGGAGACGCCCTCGTTTCTGAAGGAACGTACAACTCGATACATGGACATAGGTGATACACGGCTCCACTATCTGAAGCAAGGCGCTGGTAGACCTGTCATTCTCCTGCATGGCGGTGGCACCTGGCTGTATTCTTTCYGGAAGAACATCGATGAACTTGCCCGGGAGCATACTGTGTATGCCCTGGATATGCCCGGRCATGGTTTCACCACCTACCAGGATCCTGCTACGCTCACCTTGGCCGGATTCGCGACGCTCCTGAAAGATTTTTTGGCAAAGCAAGGAATTGTCCAGGCTGATTTTATTGGGAGTTCATGGGGTGGCGGTTGGGCGCTTTATTTTGCCGAGGTTTACCCTGATGAGGTCGGCAGGATAGTGCTCATTGATGCTACGGGGACGGCGGAGATCGCGGCTCACGACGGGAGCTCCTGGAAGYACCTGTCGTATCCGCTGGTAGGCGAGTTGCTCGTACACTTCTTTTCTTTTGGCAACGTCAGGAAGGATATACACGAAAATCTCTTCAGCAACCCATCGGCCGTATCTGACGCGGAGATTCGCCAGATATATATTCCTATCACTTATTCTCGCAACCTCAAAGCTCAGTACATCCTGCAACGTAATTTGAACTGGAGCGAAGTCGACCGGCATCTCGAAAAGGTACACAACGAGACTCTTGTGATCTGGGGCAAGGATGATCGTTACATACCAATAAAATTTGGCCAGAATCTTGAGGCAAGGCTTCCAAACGCCCGCTTCGTCTCCATAGAAAATGCCGGCCACCTACCGCATGAAGAGCAGCCGGAAAGGGTCAACGCACTCTTGTTGAAATTTCTTCAATAATGGCGCATCCTGCAAGGAAGTGTCAACTCCGGTATGCCGTGTCGGGCGTGTCCTGGCCTGGCCGGTAAATCTTAGTGTCATGCGGGATACGGCGGTGTCACGCGGGATACGGAATGGTTATGGAATGGCGCCGTCTACCTCACGCCGGCCCGTCCGGGGCGGCGGCGCGGCGCCGTAGGGAGGGCAGCCACCAGTTGTACTTCCCGGCTATCAGGAGTGTGGCGGGCGCCAGGACGAGCCTGATCAGCGTGGCGTCGAGCAGCACCGCGACGCTGAGGCCGAAGCCATACTCGCGCAGCATCAACGTTGACGAGAGCATCATCGTCCCCAGTGTTCCCGCCATAACCAGGCCGGCAGCGGTGATTACCCGGCCGGTGTCCACGATAGCTGTCGTCACCGCGTCGGCGTCACTGCTTCCCTGCCGGGTTATTTCTCGGATCCGGGTTATCAAAAAGATTTCGTAGTCCATGCCGAGACCCATCATGAGGATCACCAGGAAGATTGGTAGGTCGTTGATGACGGGTTCATCGAGCCAGCCGGCGAAGACCGCGAGYGTGGCGCCGAGTGCCCAAATGTTGCTGAGCGCGATCGTCAGGATCAGCCGGATCGGGACCAGGATGGATCGTAATGCGAAGGTCAGCAGCACTATGACGCCGGCGCACACAAAGGCGATCATCTTCCAGAAGGACGATGTCAGCGCCGCATCGTATTCTTGGTCGATGACGGTGGCACCACCGACCTGAGCGTTGTCGATGGTACTGTCGGCGACCAGCGTGGTCAGCGTCCGGATCRTCGACCTCGCCTGCTCCGACAGTGGGTCCCCAGCCAGCACGATGGACAGCCGCAGGGCGCCGTCCGGGGCCAGAAAGTCCTGTCGGACGTTTTGTGGTAGCGCCGACGTGTCCTCCCAGGACAGCTTCGTGCCCGTGGGGCGGGACAGGCTCGAAACGGAGACCACGCCGGGAGTGCGGGCGATCGCGTCGCTTAGGCTGTCCAGTCGCTGCCAGCCGGCAAGGGTGAGAGTGTCGCCTCGGTGACCGTTGTCGCCGATGTCACCGACGACGGTCGTCGGCTGCAGCAGGCCGGGTTGCCAGTGTTCGGCGATAAGGTTGTAGCCGCGGCGGGCGTCTGTGTCCGGGCTCAGCGCGACCGGGTCGGAGGTCAGCCGGTGGGATCCCAGGAGGACAATGATGGGGATCGTCGCCAGCACGAACACCGCGACGACGGCGACGGGTGCCCGTCGCGGCAGCACGGCCAGCCGTCGCAGCAGGTTGGTCAGCCAGCCCTTGGACTCCATATCCGTGAGCGGCCGGACACCGAGCAGGAAGAATTTGTCGCCCAGCAGAACCAGCAGCGCCGGTGTGATCGTCAGTGCGGCCAGCAGCATCACCGGGATGCCCGCGAGCCCCCCATAGCCGAGCGGCGGGATCCAGTCGACCGGTGAGAGCAGGGTTGCGGCGAACGCGAGGATGACGGTGCTTCCCGCGAGGGCAATGCTTTCACCGGCGTGGATGGTGGCGTTGACGACGGCTTCTTTCGGGTCGCGGCCAGYCAGGCGTTCCTGCCGATATCTGGAGGACAGCAACATGCTGTAGTCGACGCCAGCACCGAGCATGACGAAGGTCATGATTGTCGTGGTGAACTGGGTTAGTTCCACCTGGCTGCCGACGGCGTACAGCCATGCCTGGCTGATCGTCATGGCGAGCCCGATCATCGTCAGGGTGAGGACTGCCGGAACGACGGCACGGAAGAACAGCAGCAGAACGATGATGATGATGATGTAAGCCGCGTACTCCATCTTCGCGTTGTCGGCCTCGGCCTTGTCGTACGTGTCCTTGATCAGTGCCAGTTCGCCGGTGACGGCGGCGTGCACCGGGGAGGCCGGGCCCAGCCGGGCTATGTCCGCGGCCACAGTGCGGCGCAGCGCTGTCAGGTCCGGGTCAGGTCCATGCCTCGAGTAGGCGACGGTAACGAGTGACGCCCTGTGGTCATCGGAGATCAGGCTGGCGGCGTCCACCGGCACGGGGAAGTYCGCCCAGTCCGTCTCCTCGGCCAGCGTGCCGRCCAGCTTCGGCCATTCCGCCTGGTCGGTACGTGCGGCCCGTTGCAGGAGTGGAACCAGCGCCGCGGGCACCTGACCCGTGGCCCGCGCCTGGGCCAGGCGGCCCATGGCCTCCTCGGTGCTCGGTGGCGGCGTACCCGCCGGCGCGAGCACGTGGCGCATCGCGGCCAGGAGAGCGTCGCGGTGCAGCGTGTACGGCGACGTCGTGCTCATGACTGAGCCATCGTGGACGAGTGGCTGTAGCGAGGCGTCCAGCATGCCCATCAGCCGCCGCGAACTCGCGGCGGTCACATCGGGCGCACTGAGCACGATGAGGGTTTCCCGCTCGGAGTGATGCGGGAATGCCTGTACGAGCCGTTGCGCTACGGCGTCGCCGACCGAGCCGGGCACGATCTTCGAGCTGCCCTGCCGGGACTGTACCTCGGAGAGCTTGAGCGCGAACGGCGCGCAGGCCCCGATAGCGACGAGCCAGAGGACGATGACGACCACGGGGTGTCTGACCACGGCCCGGGCGATCCGTCCCAGCACCGGATGGGCGGAAGGGGAAGGCGTCGACTCCGATCCGATCCCGCCAGTCCCAGAGTTCACTGGATCCCATTCGCCTTGGTGACGCCCGGCTGGACGGGAGCTGCCGGCTCCGGTGTGGTCTCGGCGACGACCACGACGAACGGATGGAGGAGTGTGAGGCCCCCCGGCCGGCTGGCCTGCTTGCGTAGCGCCTCTGTCAGTTTGCCTCTGACGTCGTCTTCGCGGGACATGTCGAACGAGTCCCGGAAGCCGGCGCCGGCGCCGGACCGTTCCACCCACTCTACGGCTTCCTCGGCGGTGGCCACCGGCCAGCGCTGTTCACCCTCATACTGGTTGATTACCCGCAGTTCGCCCTTGCGCATCCACCTGGCCACCGTCTCGGCGTCCTTCGGCAGGGCCACCCGCACCATCGCGGTGAGCAGAGTCGGCTCGTCCGCGACGACGTCTTCGAAAGCCTTGCGCAGCGAGGCCAATGCGTCCGCGCGGGACTCGATGATGCCGATCCGACCTCCTGGGCGGAGCACCCGCCGCGCCTCGCGGAACAATTGGGAGGGCTTGCTATAGCAGATCGCCCAACCGCAGACGATCGCGTCGGCGCTGTTGGTCGCCTGGGCCTTGAGGAACTCCAGCATGTCGCCCTGCTGCCAGCTGACATCCTTGGAGGCTTGGCCGAGCGTCTCCATCTTGGCCTTCGCGACGGCCAGCATCCCCGGGGACTTCTCGATCACCCGCAGCGAACCGAGGCCCTGCTGCCGGATCCGAATCTGTTCGGACAGGTGACCCGTGCCGCATGCCAGCTCGATGACGTCCATCCCCGGGGCGATCCCCACCAGGTCCAGCATCGCCGTCGAGTTCGGGCCCATGAGGGCGGTGAACGCCTCGTCATAGGTGCTGCTGGCGATGTCGTAATCAGGTGTGGTGTCGGCAACGGCGCGGGTGAGTAGGRGACGGGCGGCGCGCAGCGCCAGACCGGCTCGGCTCATAGCAACTCCCAGTGGATCGCGAGCAGAAGGACGGGATGTCTTTTCGGTGAGGTGGATGCCCGACCGCAGCCGGGCATCCTGGCTCGGACGTCAGGTGACGGAGCGGCGCTGCGCCGCGGTCAGGATCAGGACGGCGCCCAGGACGAGAACCGCCGCCATGCCGGTAAGCGCGGTGGTGACGCTGCTGAAGCCGGTACCCAGCGCGCCGAGCAGAGGGCCGCTCATCATCCCCACGGCATAGGCGATGTTGAACATCGCGAAGATGGCCCCATGCCCGACCCCCCGCCGTTCCGCCGCTGCGGTGAGAATCCCCAGCGCAGGGATGAGGACAAAGGAGAAGCAAACGGCGAACGTCACCAGCAGCACCGTCGTCCAGCCAACGTCGAACCTGGGGAGCAGCGGCAGGACGGCGCTCATCCCCAGCAACCCGCCCGGGATCAACGGCAGATCCGGCCGCCGGTCCCCAAGCAGGCCGACCGGCACCCCGGCGAGCCCGTGCGCCAGCGTCGCCGCCCCGAAGATCAGACCCAGCGTGGCCGGGCCGCTGCCGAACCGGTCGGCCAGGTGCAGCGGGAGCAGCGGTTCCAGCATGCTCAGCGTCGCCGCTCCGAAGGCGACAGCGAGCAGGGTCGGCAGGAGCGAACGCCAGCCGGATGGCTGCTGCTCACGTACCGGCTGCGCGGCGCCGCGGACCAGCCACGGCAGGACGGCGGCGAGTACCGCGGTGAGCACCGTGCACACCACGAACGGCGCCGCGTCGCCGAAGCGTTCGGCCAGCAGCCCGCCGATCACTGGGCCAGCGACCATACCGACGGACATACTGGACATCGCCGCTCCCATCGCGCCGCCGGCCCTGGGGGGCCGCACCCGCTGGGCGAGCAGAGCGATTCCGTTCGTCCACAGCGCCGCCGCGGCGACTCCCTGGAGCGTGCGGGCAGCCAGAAGTTCGGGATAACTACGAGCCAGCGCGAAACCGACYGTCGAGATCAGCAGACCGGCGGCACCGACCTGGAATGGCCGTTCATGCCCGAACCGGTCGCCGACCCGGCCCATCAGGGGAGTCCCCGCCAGCAGGGCGACCGCGTACGCGGCGTACAGCAGGCTCACCCCGGCCGACCCCACATCGAACTGGTCCGCGTAGTTTGGCAGGACAGGTACCACGATGCTGTAGAGCAGGCTGTCCACGAACAGCGCGCCACAGGTCGCGGCGGTCACCTTGAATACGTCGTGGCGAACCGCGGTGGAGTTCGTCTCGACCGCGTCCTGGCTGGCAGCCATCTCGCCTTCTCCGATCAMGTTAGAGCGAGATTGCCCAGATGGTGAACAGAACGTTGGCCACACCCTGCGCGATGGTCGTACCGACCACCGATCCCGTCACCATCCGGCAATAACCCAGGGCGAGGCCCATCACGAAGACCGAGGGGATCATCCCGGCCAGGACCAGCGGGTTGAAAGGATTGAGTCCGTAATCGCCGAGGTGCACGAGTGCCCAGCCGGCACTGACCGTGACGACGGACCTCCAGAGCCCCATGCGCCGGGAGGCGGCGTGCAGCAGCACGCCTCGGTAGAAGACCTCCTCAGCGATCGGGACGAGCAAACCCATACAGAGGAACAAGGAGATATAGGCGAGCGCCGGAGAGCCCGGGAACATCTMGCGGAAGAGGCCGGGCAGCAGGGCCGCCCAGTTGTCCTCACCCCGCCCGAGCAGCGTCAGGCAGGCGACGAGGGTCAGCAGGTAGCCGGCGGTCACCACCCCGATCCCGCKGGCCAACTGCCGTGGCGAGGATATGGCCTGCACGCCGACATCCGACCACATTCGCCGCGGCACGACGAACAGCGCGAACGGGGTGAGCACGATAGAGAACACCATGAGCCACTCGTCGAACGCGCCGGCAATACGTAGCGTTCCGAGGATGGCGAACACAACGCAGGCGACAAGCACGGGCCGCGCTTCGTAACGCGGGAGCCGCCGGCCTGGGACCCGACCGGACCCGGTCACCCCCGACTTCGCCGTCCCGCTCCCGTTCGGGACCGCGTTCGGGGCGGAGCGAAGGACTTGATCTTTATTTCCGGCATCGCGAGAAAGAATTTTATCACTCATGGGGACTCGCTGGGCGACGTGTGACGCTCTTCCTGCCCCGGCGCAGCGAGACGGCCTTCGTCACCCGCATCAACCGCCAGACGGCGGAGAGCGAGACGCCGTCCTGGAACGCGACATACTCCGGCTGGATCAGGTCTGGTTGCCACTTCAGCTTGTATGCCACCTGGGACTGGGCGGGGTAGATCCACTCGGCGCGAGTGCCGAGCCAGCGCACGAAACGGTCCACGAAGGGGCTGTGTCCAGGAAGTCGATGTTTCGGATCGAGCGAAGTGAAGGGAGTGAGACCAAAGTGCAGGTACGGCGTCTTCTCCCCGACGAACTGCCGTACGGCCGTGGACAGGATCAGCTCGCTGACTCCGGTGGGAGCGTCCGGTATCCGCCGGCTCAGGTCATGCAGCCAACCGGAGTGCCGMCCGAAGACCGGCGAGAATACCTGGTAGCCCACCAGCCGGCCGGCGTGCTCGGCAACGAACAACCGGCGCCTGCGCTCGGCCCAACCGCCCCGTTGGCCGATCATAAAGTCGATCTCGGCGACGCCAAAACCTTTTGCCTTCAACCATACCCAGTCCACCTCGTTCAGTGCCTCCATCAGCTGCGGCGTCCGCTCACGGACCGCCGCCACCTCGCGTACCCGGACGCCGTCCCGATTAGCTCGAGAGATCTTATTCCGGATCTTCACGAAATGTTTCCCCGACATGCTGAAACCGTCCAGTGAACGGGCGTAGGAGGCGCCGAGCTGGTTCACGCCAAAACCGGCACGCAGGTAGATGTCAGTATCTTCGGGCATCAGCTGGACGCTAATCACCCGACGGCGGTTCTGCCTGGCCCAACGGACGAACTCAGTCAGCAGCTCAGCCTGCTGGTCCGGCGGCGCGAAGACTCCGCCGAACTGGATCAGGAACCTCCCGCTTGGCCGGTAGATGACGACGCCGTCGATTCCATCCACCTCGAACGTCAGATTTCCTTCGTTCAGCGCCAGGTATGCAGATGGGTTGTGAGCGTGCCGGGTCAGCACGTCCAAAGTGGGCTCCGCGACGGATCGCGTCTGTGCGACCCCTGTGCTGCTGCTACGGGTCACGGCCGGCTGCTCCCAGCAACGGCCGCTCGGTCGATCTTTGTCGTGCCCTGGTTCGACCGAGCGTCGCGGGCCGCCCAGTAGCGCATGCTCCGATCCGCGACCGTCCTGGCGTCGGGGAGCGGCCGGACGCCGAGGGCGGCGAGCTCATCAGCCGATGTCGGCAGTATCAGGCTTGAGCGGACGTATGCAGAGAAATAGGCTACTGCCTTCATTATCCCCGCGTATAGTGYCGGATCCGTGATGGCGGATTCATCCAGGACAGTACCGGATATCAGCATCGGGGGCTTGGCCGGATAGCCAAAATCACGGCCAATATCGAGCGCCATGTCAACGACGTCGGTGAGGGTCAGTGCCGCCGGCCCATTAGCGAGCCAGAGTTCGCTGCCCAGCGCCTCCTTACGTACAGCGGCAACAACTGCCTCGGCTACATAATCAACGGGCACCAGATCGATCCGAGAGTCCGGGGAGAAGGGTATTATCGGTAGTTTATCGTGCAGGAATCTGGCCACCATCTGGTAGAAGCCTTGGAAGCTGGCTATGGCACCGGTATCGGAGTGGCCGACGATGATCGAGGGCCGGAGGATGGCATAGGGGACCCCCGCGCCGCGCACTACGTCCTCGGCCTCGCGCTTGCTGCTGGCGTAGCGAGCACCGGACTCGCCGGCGCCGTCGCTGCGGGCGCCAATGTAGGCGGTGCTCACATGGTAGAGGGGTGCGTCTGCCGCCGCGGCCAGCTGCGCTATCCGCGAAGTTCCCTCGACGTTGATCGACCTTAATGTCCTCTCGGTACCGTTGAATGCGACCACGGCGGCTGAATTCACCACCGCATCCACGCTGTCGACCAGGGATCGGTACTCCGATCCATCCAGGCCGAGTTGTGGACGAGCGATGTCACCGCGCACGGTGGTAATCGTCTGGTCGGCCAGGACGGTGCGGTGCACCAGGCACACCGGCTCGATGTCAGGAACTCTTTTCAACTGGCTCAGGAGCTCTTGACCGARCACGCCCGACGCCCCCGTCAAAAGCACCCGTCGTGCGGTTTGCGCAGTCATCTACTTCCTTTTCCAGCAGGGAATGTCCGCATGGAGATGCGGCCGGAYCACTGGTAGGAGCTGTCAACGACCTTTTGGTATTAGAAATATGCCAGCGATGCCCGTCGATATTCCGTGGAACGGCGTGCATGCCCGCGTCAATGATCGTTTTTCTGACTATCATCATCATCATCAGCTGTGGATGAATTCGACAGGGCCGGGCCGGCCGTGATTCTCCAGGCATGCGCGCGGCCTGGGCGCGCTTACTGTAGTTACAGTAGCGGCCGTTGCGCACTCCAGCGCTACGTTGTCGCACCCCCCGTGTCGCCATGCGTCGCATCCGTGCCGTCAAGTAGGCGAAGCCGCGACTTACTGTTCTTGTAACGTCTCCTGGAATCGCTCGGTCGTCAGTCTAACCACAACCAACTGGCGAGGTCTACGAGGAAGGAGGGGCCATTGGTTGTTGAGAAGAAAAATTATGCTGCTGCTTAATAGCAAGTAATCTGTGCCCGCAGCGGGCTGACCAGCGCTTCCGGTGACCGTCAACCTCCGTTGAAGTCTCTACGGTGTTGGCTATCTCACGGTGGGGCGTTATGGGCTATTTTCATAACTTAAGTCTAGTATTCGGAAGATACGAGTGGCATCCACCGACGTGTCGTACGGACAGCGATCTCTAGCGGCTGGCTGGAGTGATAAACTGTGCTGTAGGGCGACTATCGGTAGGCGAGCCTGGACAAGGTGATGTGCGCGTACCGGGCCCGGTAGTCGCGGACCTGGCAGTCGTCGAGGCCGCGGGTGGGAGCGGACCCGGCCGCGGTCGCCGACCCGGGCCGCTCGCCGGATCGGTCGAGAGTACGGCTGCGCCGGGTTCGTGGTTCCGTTCGACCACGGCGACGACTGGGACCTCGCCGCACCGGGCGAACGCATCCACGACATCGCCCACCTCTGCTGGCGATTCCTCGGATGGTTCGGGGGCGGGGTCAAATCGAGCGGCGGGGCAGGCGTCCRCTCAGCGGCACAACAGAGTGTCGCCTGGTGTTCTAGATGCCGCGGTGTTTTTAGATATCGAGGTCGACGTAAAGGGCGGCGTGATCGGAGGCGGCCTGGTCGGCTCGGGTGATCTTGGGGTGGATCACCCACTGGGCGGATGGGTGTTTGTTGTCGGGGTCGCCCCACAGGCCGGTGCGGACGATCTGCCCGCCGGTCATCCGGTCGGCGAGGTCGGGGGAGAGCAGGATGTAGTCGAGTCGGTTACGGGCGGTGCAGGACTGGAAGGTACCGGGTCGGGGGCCGGTGTCGAATCCGGCCCGGCTGGCGGCGTCGACGAGTGGACTGTCGGGGCCGAGGAGGGGTTCGAGGCTGGGGAACGCGGGCGGGGGTGGCTTGTTGAGGTCACCGACGACGGCGATGTACCGGGCGCCGGCGTCGCGGAGCGCGGTGTAGATCTCCGCCACCCGGTGGGCCTGCCGGCGGCGTAGCGGGTCGGGGTTTCCGGAGGTCCAGGACTGGCTTTTCAAATGGTTCGGCAGTACCCAGATGGTGTTGCCGGCGGGGGTGTGCAGTTCGTAGGCGGGGCAGTCGCGGCTGAACAGCGGCCGGTCGGGGCGGGCCGGGTCGGGGTCGTCGACGTGGCTGACGATCGAGCCGATCGTGTGGCCGGGTTTGGCCAGCAGGCCGACGTCGATGCCGCGGGGGTCGTTGCCGTCGACGAGCATCACGTGGGCGTACAGGCCGGCGAGCAGACTGGTGTTGAACCGGACCAGCGCCGGACGGTTTTCGGCTTCGATCACGGCGAGAACGTCGGCGTTGATGTCCGTGATGACCTGGGCAGTGGAGCGGATCGCGGTCTCGTCGACGGGGCCGGTGACCAGTTCGACCCAGCCGATCCAATCCTGCCGCCCGGTCGCGTCGATCACAGCGTCCTTACCGGGGGGTTGGGTGAGGAAGTTCCCGCGGTTCTCACGAAGCCGGGCCCACCGCGGCTGTGGATCCCGGTTGAGCTGCAGCCGACCCTCGCTGGTGCGGGTCAGGATCTCCATCGTTTCCAGGTCGGCGAGCATGTCGGTCTTGTTCTGAACGGTATAGACCTCGTGCTGGGCGAGGGTGATGAATCGGTCGAATGCGRCCAGGACCGGTTGGCCTTCGTCCCAGGTGGGCAGGTCCATCGCCCGGATCCGTTCGAACAGGTTTTCCACGTTGAACGACGCCAGTCGCACCGGTCACCCCCACAGCACCGTCGTGTCGGCTCTGCTGCACAGCGTGGCAACCCGAGGAGTTGCTGTCGACCCACCGGCAGGTGAATCTTTTATGATCTCGGTGGTCCACTTGTGGCCGCGCCTGTGACGGCTCTCTTGATCCTGCATCGATCAAGATCGTAATGTGGACGGGCGAGGCTGAAACCGAGCGCAGCGTGCGCCTTGACCGCCTCCACCCGGCGGTACTCGTTGAAGAAGCCGCCGTGGTACAGGTCGTCGACCCGCTCGGCTCCGTCCGCGTCCAGGTCGTAGACGACGCGGGCGGTGGCCGGGAAGAACCAGGCCGGGCCGATGTCGGCRATCTCCCCGGACAGCTCGACCCGGTTCAGCGCCGCGAGCGTCGCGGACTCCCGCAGGATGCGCAGGTCGTCGTCGGTGACGTCGGACAGGTCGGGGTCGTCCAGCCGCTCGGCGGAGAACAGGTGGTGGTAGACCCGGTCGGCGGTGCGCAGCACGTCCGCCGGCTCGGACGTCCGCTGACCGTAGGCACGGACGAACTCCAAGGTCTGCTGTTCGACAGCGGCCTCCTCGGTCTCGTCCTCCGACAGCAGGCGCTCGGTCACCAGGTCCCAGTCGACGAGCATCCAGACCGGCGCGGTACTGCGACGGACGAAGTACCGGTCCGGCTCGACCGTGACCGTGGTCCCGTTCACCGTGATGCCCGGGAGACGGTTCCAGGTGGGCGTGAACGGTTCGCTCATTTCCACCGAGAAAGCTGCGGGGTATTCGGGTTTCGTGGCGAGCATGGCTCACTGTCCTTTCGGGCTCTCCGTTGATTCCGGTATCGATTCGCGAGCCTCCCCGGTCGGGCGTATGGTCCGGTGGGTAAATCGGGGAGGTCGTGTCGATGTCCGTAATCATGACCCGGACGGGATCGGCAGGACAGTTCCCGGCGGCATGCCGCAGTCCCCGAAGAGCAGTGCTTCGAGGCATGGCGCCGAGCACTCGTTTTCCGGCCCTGGACCGGCTCTCATCGACTACGATCAGCTACAGATGGCGGCAGATGGCGGGGTGAGTCGACGTGCGTCATGATCCGTCCGCGTTCGTCATACCGGCRKAATTCTGGGATCGGACCCAGGTCGCCGAGAGCCTGCAGATGAGGGACATCGGTTYCCTCTTCCGGCTGGTACAGCGGYACGCCGGGGCGAGTCAGCCAGGGATCGGGATGCGCGTCGGCCTGGCCSAGTCAGATATCAGCAAGTACATCAACGGCAAGCGAATCGCCGCCGAGTTCGAGTTGTTCGAGCGCGTCGCCGATGGGCTCGACCTGCCCGACCGTGCCCGCATGTTGATGGGGCTGGCACCGCGCGGCGCCGTCCAGTCTCCGGAGGCCTCACGGACGAACATCGTGGAACAGACCGCCCTTCCCGAGGAATCGGATYCCGTCGAGGAGATCGGGCAGCGGATCGAGACGCTCGGTGCATCCAACGTCAGCACGGCCGTTCTCGCCCACTTCGACGTTCTGCTCCTGACCATGGCGGACGAGTACGAGTGGGCCGGCCCGGAAAAACTCGCACCACGGGTACTCAGGCAACGCCGCCGGGTTCAGAACCTCCTGGAAGGACGACAGCCGCCCCGGCAGCGTGAACGGCTCTACGAAATCGCCGGTCGCCTCTCCGGAATACTCGGCTACATGGCGGTGAACACCGGCCGGTTCGGACTCGCGCGCGCCTACTGTCTGGAGGCTCTCCACACCGCTGAGCTGGTCGGTCACCACGACCTCACGGCATGGATAGGCGGCACGCAGAGCCTGTGTGAGTACTACGCCGGGGACTACAGAGCTGCCCTGGAGTTCGCCCGGGAGGGTCGCCGTGTCGGTGGCCGGTCGGCCCAGGTGATCCGCCTCGCTGTGAACGGGGAGGCACGCGCCCTCGGTCGGCTCGGTGACCGCGCCGGGGTGGGCCGATCCGTGGGGGAGGYGTTCGACCTCGCCGAACAGCATCCGGTGCCCGACGGGATGTCGCCCTGCATCTCCTTCGCGCCGTACAGCATCGCCCGTATCGCCGCGAACGCCGCGACCGCCTATGTCTCACTGGGCGAGCCCGGTCAGGCGCGGGAGTATGCGGACATGRCCGCTCAGGTCGCAGACCGATCCCCGTCGATGTGGAGCCGTTGCCTCGTCCGCCTCGACCTCGCGACCGCGCTGCTGCTGTCCCACTCCCCCGATCCGGAGCAGGCTGCCGTCCTGGGCATCGAGGCTCTGACCGCCACGGCCGGCAACCCGATCGAGTCCGTCCGACGTCGTAGCCATGAGCTGGTCACCCGCGCCAAGCCGTGGCAGCAGATCGGCCCGRTCACCGAACTCGCGGAGGCTTCCCGCGCGCTCGCCCTCCCCACCGGCGCACACCGGTGACCACGGCACGCACCGCGGACCCGGTCGCGGACGACTGGCACCGCTTCGCCGGTCTCGACCGGCTCGAAAACCACTGGGACCGGCCGGGCTGGACACCCGGCCGCCGCTCCTACCACTGGATGCTGACCTTCGAGGATGCAACCGAGCTGCACGTCCTTGCCGACCGGTGCCAGCGGCGGCTACGCCTGCCCGCCCTCGACCCGGTGCCGCCTGACGGGCTGCATCTGACGCTCCAACGTCTTGCGTTCACCGATCAGATCGGCCGGGCTGACGTCGACAGAGCCGTGGAGCAGACGTGTGTACGGCTGACCGAGGTCGAGCCGTTCTCCTTGGCTGTGGGGCCGCTGGCTGGGTCCTCCGGAGCCGTCCGCTTCAGCGTCCTGCCCTGGGCACCGGTGGTCACCATCCAGGGCAAGATCGTCGAAGCGACCACGGCCGTACTCGGGCCCGCCGCGGTCRTGACCAAGCCGCACGGGTTCCGACCCCACATCGGAATCGCCTACTGCAACAGCCCGACCGACGCCCATTCGATCATCGCGGCCGTCAGAGACCTCCGGGAGCTTCCATCCGTCCGGGTCGCGGTCAGAACCGTGGCACTGGTCGAACTGCGCCGTGAGGAACGCGCCTACCGGTGGGACACCGTGGCCCGCGTGCACCTGCCAGCGGCTACTGGGTCTAGCACCCCTGCCCGCTAGTTCTAGCAGGGCCTCTAAAGGGAAAACAGGGTGACCGTTGATCGGGACGTACCCACATGGGGCGTGCCGCCTCAGCGCCGTGGCGGGGCTGGGTCGGGTGGTGTGGTGG
>NZ_MAQZ01000116.1:0-17702 GCF_001756285.1 Frankia sp. CgMI4 | reverse complement strand
ACCGCGATCGTGATCCATACCGGTGGCAGCCTGAACGAGGTGACCACAGGCGACCTCCTCGCGTTCCAGTCAGCCACGGCGCCCAGCCGCGGCCGGACGCGTGACGGTTCCCACCTGGCCTGGCAGATGATGGTCGACCTGGGCGTCTTCCCACCGCACTCCACGCTGCACGCCGCCATGCGCACCGGCCCGCAGAGCACCGCCGAACTCGTGGACCGCCACGGCATCGCCGACCGGCAGATCCGCGAGTTGCTGATCCGCTACCTCGACGAGCGGCGTCCCGCGCTCGACTACAGCACCTTCCGCATGCTCGTCGGCCGTCTCGCCGGGGCGTTCTGGGCCGACCTCGAACGCCATCACCCCGGCATCGACACCCTCAATCTGCCACGCGAGGTCACGKATCCCTGGAAGGAACGGCTGCGTTTTCCCCAGAACGGCGGCAGCCGCCCGACCCGGCAACGACACATCGACACCCTGATCACGGTCCGCGCCTTCTACCTCGACATCGCCGAATGGGCACTGTCGGACCCTTCCTGGGCGCCTTGGGCGTTCCCCAGCCCGGTGCGCAAGAGCGACACCGCGGGAGTCGTCAAACAGCGCCGCGCCACAACGGCCTCGAACTCGGCGACTGCGGACGCCCCTACGGCACCCCCTGCATCCACGAACACGCCTGCGTCCGCTGCCCCATGCTCCGCGTCGACCCCCGCCAACGCACCCGCCTCGAACAGATCATCCGCAACCTCGGCGAACGCATCGAGGAAGCCAAAGCCAACGGCTGGCAGGGCGAAGTCGAGGGCCTCAAGACCAGCCTCGAAGCCGCACAGCGCAAGCTCGCCGGCCTGGACCGCGCAGCCCGCAACACCTCCAAACCAGCACCACTCGGAATGCCACCAATCCCACCCAAAATTTCAAGATCAAAATCCGGATAAGCGGGTGCCTGGGATATCCCGCGAGCTTGGTGGGTGCAGCTGGCCGAGGACGGGCGTCTGGTGGTGCCGCTGCGGATCCTCGGGCTGACTCGAACGGTCGTGTTCGAGCGGGCCGGAGCGGTTCTACGGAGCCGGTCGGTCGTGGAGGACGGGTTCATGCCGATGCGTGCTCTCGGTGCCGTTCGCGAGCAGAACATCCGGGTCGGTGCCGGCCCGGACCTGACAATTCGGCTCGATGACGATCGCCCGGTGGATGCCTCGGCGTTGCGGGGCGCGTTGGATCACCCTGTGGCGGCGTGCTGGACCGGGGTCGCCGTCCCGTGGGGCTGGACAGAGCATCTCGATTTCTGGCTGGCCACGCTGGAGGGCTTCTGCCGGCTCCTAGTGTCGCGGGCTGCGGTCGATGACGGCCGACTGATGGCGCCGAAGGGACCGTGGGGAAGCATGGGGATTGTTGAGGGCGGGACTCTGGCCTATCTCACGACGCGGCCGAGTCCTACCGGCGATGCGAAGATGCCCAGCTACGAGATCGGTGCCTGCGGCTACGGCCCGCGGGGCGGCGAGCTGGCGTCCCGGCTCGCCGAGCGGGTCCGCGACTGGGACCGTGACGGTGGGCAGGGCGTCCGGCTGTGGATCGAGGCATATCCGGCTGACGCCGTCCCTCCGGAGATGCCAGGTGTGCTGCTTGCGGTCGACAAGCGCGACAGTCGGGTTCTCGTCCGGGTGGCCGAGCAGGTACCCGCCGCGGTTTGACCGCCTCGGCCGGGCAGGGTCAGGACAAGAGCAGCAGGGCGTCCCAAGTCGTGCGCAGGTCCTCGGGCATGGGGCACCCGGCGTACTCGGCGAGAGCGAGCGCCGTTCCGGCAGCGCCAGTGAGGAAGCCGGGCCGGACGGTGGCCGCGTTCCCGGCGAGGTGGGCGAAGCCGAAACGGCGCGTGGGGTCGAACGCGCCGGAGGGGTGCACGGTGACAGCGTCTGGGTGACGGTCCGCTGAGGCCGCTGATGACGTCGTAGACGTGCCATGGAGTGCTCACCGGCCGATGGGTGAGGGCGGTGCGGTGGTACCCGGCGATGATCAGCGAAGCGGCCAGGCCAGCGCCGGCGTGGTACACGCCAGTGGGGTGGGCGCCTCGCGGGGTCTGGCGGGCTGCGTGGGTCCAGTGGTTCGCCGCGGCTGTGGCGAAATCAGGGTGGACGGCCGCCAGCCGGGCGTGCAGCAGTGCCGTCCCGGGCAGGCCGTCGGCGAGACTGGCCGCGGCCTCGGCCGGGAGAGCGGCCGTGACCGTCTCGGGGCGCAGGAGCCGTTCGGCGAGGGCGGTCAGTGATACCGGGCTCTGGACGCGGCGGGAACGATCTGCGATGAGTCGTTACTCTTTGCAGCTAGGCTGTGACAGCACCAGTCCAACTGTGACAGYCGGAAGTCACGTTGGTTGGCCAATCCGGCGCTTGCGGCTCCTGGACCCGGGCGGYGGTCAGGAAGCCGCCGACGACGACACGCCCAGGTCTGGACATCACGAGCGTCGGTCCTTCAGGACTGATGTGGCTATGCCAGAGACCGATGGCAGGCATACACAACACGCATAGACATCGTCACCTGGAGTCCTAGTGGGTGTCGCTGCAAGTTCGTCGGTTATGCGGCGAGGTTGAGGCGGCTGGCGGTCTTCAGCAGGTCCGCACGGGTGTACTTCCAGTCGAACCGGGTCGCGGTCTGGTTGTAGAGCGTTTGGAAGCCCATGACGCGGGCGGCGAGCGCGTCGAGGTCGGCGAAGTCGGCGAGGTCGCCACGCTCGATCGCCTTGCGCTGCAGGATCGAGAAGTACACCTCTACCTGGTTGAGCCAGGACGCGTGGACCGGCAGGTGGACCAGCGTCGCGGTCGGGTGGGCTGCGCGCATCCGGTCGATGGAGGCTTGGCCCCGGTGGGACGAGCCGTTGTCGACGATCCAGAACACCCGCCGCGCCGAGGCGTACGGCTCGCTGTTCATGACCTGGGCGGYGAGCCGGCCGAAAGGGACGATCCCGGTGGTGTCCTCGATCCGGCCGATGACCTGGGCGCGCTGGACGTCGTAGGCGGCGAAGTAGGCCACCGTCCCGCCGCGTTCGTACTCGAACTCCACCCGCGGACCGTGGCCGGCCCGAGCGGCGCCGGTCAGCCAACCCCGCCAGGCCCTCGCGGGCGAACCGGCCCCGCCACTTGCTGACGGTGTCCTCGCAGACATCAAGCTGAGCGGCGATCGCCGCGTTGCCCGCTCCACCGGCCGCCGCGAGCACGATCCTCGCGCGCAGCCAGGCACGGCGGAGCACGGTCGCCGACCGGACACGGCGGGCCAGCTCGGCGCGGACGTCGTCCGTCAGAATGATCGCGGTGGCACGGCGAGACACTCCCGATGTCCTAGCGGGCAGGTCACACCGGCCCACCGCCCCGGCCCCGCCCACAGGCAACCCGCCGACACCCCCGGCCACAATCAGGGCTGTGGCCGGTATCCCAGAATCGACGAAGATCTCCCTGCGGCAGCGGCTGGTCGAGCACGCCACCGGCAGGTGGCCCAGGATCACCGCGCTGTCCACCCGCTACCGCGGCCCGTTCGTCTACGTCACCGCGACCGATCCCGACGGCGACGCCCAGCCACTGTGCCGGCTGCGCTACGTCGGCTACGCCAACAACTGGGGCTTCGCCATCTGGCGAGCCAGCCACAACGACTACGCCGACTCCATACTKGCCGACGGATCCCCGACCGGCACCGCCGAAGCCGCCCTCGACCTTGCCGCCGGCCTCTACCTACCCGCCACCGCCGATAACCGACGAACTAACGGCGACGCCCACTATCTGGGGCTTCGGGAGATCCGCCTGCCCGCCACGATCTGGGATCAGATCCTCGCCGCGATTCGGTCCCGTGCGGTCACGGCCTCGACCGGTGACAGCGCGGGCTCAGATCTGCAAGGGCTGCGACGGGCACGGGGTCCGGGTCACCGTCCACGCCACGGTCCTCGGCCACCCGGAAAAGTTGATCTCGTGCTGCCCGTGGTGCGCCGGCACGGCCGCACCATCTGCACCGCCGGTCAGCGTGGGTGCAGGGTTCGTTCCAGGCTGTCGAGAAGGGCGCGGGCGGTGAACGGCTTCTGGAGGTGGGCGACGCCGGGCGGGAAGCCGGCCACGGACTTCTCGGCGCCGGCGGCGTAGCCCGACATCAGCATGACCGGCAGCTCGGGGCGGGTCCGACGGAACTGTTCGATGAGCTGGTAGCCCGTCATGCCGGGCATGATCGCGTCGGTGAGCAGGGCGTCGATCCGCGTCGTCCCGGGACCGAACCGGTCGAGGGCCTCGGCCGGGGAACCCGCCTCGTGGACGAGGTAGCCGGACCGTACGAGGATGCGCGTGGTGACGGCGCGCACGGCCGCGTCGTCCTCGACGACGAGGATCGTCTTCCCCTGCCCGCGGGTGGCGTCGTCCCGGGTGGTGWCGTCCCGGGTGGTGTCGACGGGAGCGGGCCCGCTCCTCGCCGTGGCGGGCAGCAGGATCCGGATGGTCGTCCCCTTCCCGACCTCGGACTCGATGTCGACCTCGCCGCCGGCCGCCTTGACCACCCCGTAGACGGTGGCGAGGCCGAGTCCCGTCCCCTCACCGGGTCCCTTGGTGGTGAAGAAGGGTTCGACGGCGCGACGGATCACCTCCGGGCTCATGCCGCACCCGGTGTCGGCGACCGCCAGGCAGGCCCAGCCGCGCTTCGGGCGTTCTTCCGGCGACGGCCGCCCGTGCGCGGCCGGGCGGTCCGCGGGAGACGGGCCCCGGTCCCGGTCCAGGTTCGCCGTGCTGAGGGTGAGGCGGCCGCCGTCGGGCATGGCCGCACGGGAGTTGACGACCAGGTTCATCACCACCTGTTGGATCTTGCTCGGGTCGATCGTGACGGGGTGGAGATCGGGATCGAGGAGGGTGACGATCTCGATGTCCTCGCCGATGGTGCGTCGCAGCAGGTTCMGCGTCCCCTCGACCACCGCGTTGAGGTCGAGGGTCTCCGGCTTCGACGACTCCTGCCGGCTGAAGGTGAGCAGTTGACGGGTCAGTCCGGCGGCCTGGTCGGCGGCACGGCTGATCTCGTCCATGTCGGCCCGGCACGGGTCGTCGTCGGGAAGGGTGTCGAGGACGATCTCCGCATAGCCGGTGATCACGCCGAGCAGGTTGTTGAAGTCGTGCGCCACGCCGCCCGCGAGCCGGCCGAGGGACTCCAGCCGCTCGGTCTGATCCAGCTGGCGTCGCAGCCGCTCCCGTTCCTCGTCGGCATGGACCTGCTCGGTCACGTCACGCAGGATGCCCTGCACCGCGACGAGGTKGCCCTGGTCGTCGTGGACGCCGACCACGCGTTGCTCCGTCCAGACCTCGACGCCCTCTCGCGGGTGCCAACGGACCCGCAGCGGTTCGGGGTTCGCCGTGCGCCACGAGCCCTTGAGGGTGGGCCGGTCCTCCTCGTCGACCAGCGAGAACAGGGTGTCGGGGCGGCCGCACAGGTCCTCGGGCGGGTAGCCGGTGATCATCCTGATCGCCGGGCTGACGTACTCGACCTCGGCCCGCGGGCACAGCCGGCAGCGGAAGAGGACGTCCGTCGCCTGCTCGGCGAGCAGCCGGAACCGCTCCTCGCTGCGTCGTAGGGCGGCCTCGGCCTGCCGTCGTCTCTGCCGGTCGTCGGCCTCCCGCAGTTCGCGCTGCACCGCGGGGACGRGTCGGCTCATGCGATCCTTGAGCAGGAAGTCGTGCGCGCCGGCCCGCATGAGTGCCGCCGCCGTCTCCTCGCCGACCTGGCCGGAGACGACGATGAACGGGATATCGAGGCCRCTGGCGCGCAGCTGCATCAGGGCCGCCTCGGCGCCGAACGCCGGCATGTGGTAATCGCAGATCACCAGGTCCGGAGGCCGGGTACGGAGAACCGACGCGGCCGCCTCGGAGTCCTCCACCCGATCGGAGGTCACCTCGAAACCGCCGCGTCGCAGTCGTTCGATGACGAGCACGGCATCGTCGTCGCTGTCCTCGATCATGAGGACGTGAATGCGTGGCATCATGCGCACCTGTCTCGCCGTCATCTAGCCGGCCGTCACCCAGCCCGCCACCACCTACATCTCCGGCCGCCGCTCAGCCAGCTGCCGCTTCACCCTYCCGCGGCGGGTGAGGCATCGGCATTGGCACCGGAATCGGCATCGCTCTGGGTGTTCTGGGTGGACTGCCGGTTGAGCAGCAGCCAGTACATTCCCGCCGTCCGCACCGCCTCGGTGAACTGGCCGAAGTCGACCGGTTTGACGATGTAGCTGTTGACGCCGAGATCGTAGCTGGCCACGATGTCCCGTTCCTCGTGGGAGGAAGTCAGCATCACCACCGGCACGGTCCGAAGGGCCGGGTCGCCTTTCAGTCGTTGCAGGACCTCCAGGCCGTCGACCTTCGGCAGCTTGAGATCGAGTAGAACGACCTTCGGATCCCTGTCCGKCGACCGGTCGGCGTAGGGGCCGGTACGGAAGAGGAAGGCGAGCGCCTCGGCTCCGTCCCGGAGAACCTCGATCGAAGCCATGATGTTCTTTGTATGCAGCGCGTGCAGGGTAAGTTCGATATCGTCGGGATCATCCTCCACCAGCAGAATGTTCGGTCTTTCGATGTTCACGCCGATACCTCCTCGCTCAGAGTGAAGAAGAAGGTCGCGCCTTTCCCCTGCGCCGCCTCCGCCCAGATCCGCCCGCCATGGCGGGCGATGACGCGCTGGCACAGCGCGAGACCGACACCCGTTCCCTCGAACTGTTCCGAGCGGTGCAGCCGCTGGAACACCCCGAACAGCTTGTCCGCATACCGCGGATCGAAACCGGCCCCGTTGTCGGCGACGTAGAAGACCACCCGCCCGTTCTCGCGGCGGCTGCCGATCTCGATGCGGGCGGGGTCACGGCCCCGGGTGAACTTGACCGCGTTCGACAGCAGGTTGGTGTAGACCACCTTGAGCAGCACCGGGTCGGCCACCCCACGGGGAAGATCCCCGACGGTGATCCGCACCGGGCGGCCGGCGCGGTCGCCCTCTTGCTCCGCCAGCACCGCGGACACGATCGCCGCCGGGTCCACCTCCCGCTTACTCATGGGCTGCCTGCCCAGGCGGGAGAAGGCGAGCAGGTCGTCGATCAACGCGCCCATCCGGTCGGAGCTGCGTTGCACCCGGTCGAGATAGCCGCGGGCCTGCTCGGRCATGTCCTCGGCGTACTCGTCCATCAGGATTCGGGAGAAACCGCTCATCGACCGCAGTGGCGCCCGCAGGTCGTGGGAGACGCTGTAGGTGAAACTGCCGAGCTCGTCGATGGCCTCGTGCATCCGCTTGTTGGCCTCGACGAGGCGCGTGTTCGCCTCCGCCAACCGGGCGTTCGTCCCCGCCAACCGCTCGTTGGCCGCGGCCAGATCGGCGGAGACGCGCAGTCTTTCGGCATCGGCATGATCCAGCCGCCGGCAGATCCCGACGGTGACCGCCAGCAGCATGACCACGGTATAGGAGACCACCAGGGCACCCCGGAACGCGACGCCGTAGAACCCGAGCCGCCACAGCGCCACCGCGGTCGTCCCGACAAGGACCGGGACGATGACCGTGGCCGGCAGCAACTGGCGGGCGACGCCCCCGCCGGCCCCGGAACTCGCCAGGATCGCCAGCGGGGTATAACCCAACCGCGCCAGCGTCGCTCCGACCGACAGCACCAGCGTGGCGACCGCCGCCGGGACGGCGACCCTCGTGTAACCGGAAGTGAAATCGACCCCGTACAGATAGCTCAGCAGCACCGTAAAGGAGATGAACCCCGCGACGCAGACCAGGGCCTGGGCCACGTACCTTCCTCGCCACCGGCGGGTATCGAACAGTAGCAGGGCGAGCGACAACAGCGCCAGAATGGCCGCGCCGAAAGGCACGATCCGCCCCGGATGAGACTGCGAGGCTGTGGCCTGGTCGATGAAGAGAAGTTCGTCTATGCCGAAATTCCGATCCACGGCCGACTCGACGAGAGAGAGTCCGGAGATCGCCAGTGCAAGGGCGGCGGCCCCCTGTCCCGCCGCCCGGACGGCGGTTCGCCGCCGGCCGAGTCGGCTCCACAGCGAGAACCCGAGCAGCAGACCGCAGACGGCTCCGTTTGGTTTCGTCGACGGCCAGACGGGTTTGATGCTCGTGAGCACGTGGTTGTCCAGGGTCCAACCGAGTAGCGTGACCGCGGCCATCACGATCGTGAACACGGCGGCCCAGGATGCGACGGTCTCAAGTCGCGACGCGTGCGCACCGTCGCCGGCGGGCCAGGCCGGTGTCCCGCTGCCCGCACCCACCCGCACCGGCTTGGCCGGTCCGCGACCCTCTGGGTTCATGGCTCTCCTAGCGCCCGAACACGATCGAAAGATTCGCTCTTCGTGAGAGGTCATGACCGTTGCGTGATACCCGCGATCGCCGCCCTCACGCCGCCATCCACCAGCGACCACCTCCCYGGGGAGGTCTTGGGAACGGTGGATCGCCCCGCTRGGCGAGGTCGGGTAGAGCGCCCAGCCGAGGAGACGCCGGCTGACTGACATGATCAGCGGGCCGGTGGTCGGGGGCAGGTCCGCCAAACTTCAGGAGGACTACCAGTCCTCGATCGATTTGCTGCGGAAGGAAACCGGGAAGACGATCCGGTTCCAGCGGGCAACCGACTACGCCGCCGTCATCGAGGGGCAGCGCAGCGGCAAGGTCGATATCGCGCTGTACGGGGCACTGTCCTATCTGGTCGCCCGCACCTCCGGAGTGCGGGCGACGGCGGTCGCCGCGGCGCTCGCGGAGAAAGGTGGTTCGCCGGGCTATCGCTCCTACGGCGTGGTGAAGACCGGTTCGCCGATTCACGACCTCGCGGGTTTCAAGGGTAAGAAGGTCTGCCTCGTCGACCCGAACTCGACCTCGGGCTACCTCTATCCGCGGGCTGGGCTGATCGACGCCGGGGTGAACCCCGACAGCGAGATCACCGCGGTGCTGGCCGGCACGCACGATGCGTCGGCGCTCGGCGTGGCCAAGGGGCAGTGYGACGCCGGGTTCGCCTACGACGCGATGGTCGACAAGAAGCTGATCGAGAAKGGTCAGCTCAAGGCCGGCGAGCTGACCACGGTGTGGAAGTCCGACCTCATCCCCGGATCACCGATCGCGATCAGTGACGACCTCGATCCCGCGCTCAAGGACAAGATCGCCAAAGTGATCCAGGAGCACATGAACATCGACTACCTCGAGTCCCATGGGTTCTGCACACCCGGTAAGTGCATGGTCGACGAGTCCGGCGACTGGGGTTTCGTCAAGGTCGCCGACACCTTCTTCGACCCGGTGCGGCACGTCTGCGAGGTCACGAAGGCCAAGAGCTGCACGGCGGCGGAGTGAGCGCCGTCCGCTTCGAGGGGGTGACCAAGCGGTTCGGCCAGACGCTCGCCCTCGACGAGGTGTCGTTCACCGTCGAGCCCGGCGAGGTGGTCGTCCTGCTGGGGCTGTCCGGTTCGGGCAAGTCGACGCTCCTGYGGCACGTCGACGGCCTGCATGGGGCAAGCGCGGGCCGGGTCATCGCGCTCGGCACGGACGTCGGCCAGGCGCGGGGCGCGCGGTTGCGGGAGCTGCGTCGCCGGATCAGCTTCGTGTTCCAGCAGTTTCACCTGGTCGACAGCCTCTCGGTGCTGGAGAACGTGTGCACCGGCGCGCTCGGCAGGCTGCGTGGCCTGCGGCTGGGTCTGGTCACCTATCCGCGGGCGGTGCGACTCGAGGCGCTGGAGCACTTGGAACGGGTCGGGCTCGCGTCACAGGCGTTCCAGCGCGCGGACACGCTGTCGGGCGGGCAGCAGCAGCGGGTCGCGGTCGCGCGGGCACTCATGCAACGCCCGGAGATCCTGCTCGCGGACGAGCCGGTTGCCTCCCTGGACCCGGAGTCCTCGGCGCAGGTGATGGGCCTGATCCGCGAAATCGCGAGCGAACGGAACCTGACCGTGCTGTGCAGCCTGCACCAGGTCGAGCTGGCGCTGTCGTGGGCCGACCGGATCGTCGGGTTGCGCTCGGGCCAGGTCGTGCTGGACAAGGCTGCGGGCGACCTTGACCACCAGCAGGCCGTTGCCATGATCTACCGAGCCGGCCCGCTGCGGGCCATCGCGTGACGGGGCGAACCCTCGCCCGGCCCAGGACCGATTCGGTCCTGGGCATGGCCGCGCTGCTGGGGCTGCTCGGCCTGGCCGGGTGGGCCTTCGCCGCGCTGTCGATCAACGTCGCGACGCTGATCGACAGCGGGCGGAACGCGGCCGACTTCGCCGCCCGGATGCTCCCCCTGGACTTCCCCACCGCGGGGGAGCTGCTGCGCCTGACCGGCCAGACCATGTCGATCGTCATCTGCGCCACGCTGCTGTCGGTGGTGCTCAGCACGGGGMTTGCGGTCTTGGCTGCCGGGAACACGGCGCCGCACCGCGGTGCACGGTTCGGCGCGCGGACAGTGATCGTCGCGGCCCGCGCGGTGCCGGACGTGGTGCTGGCGACCRTGTTCTTTCGGCTGTTCGGGTTCGGCGCGCTGGCCGGGGTTCTCGCGATGGGACTGCATTCGGTCGGCATGGTCGGCAAGCTCTACGCCGACGCGGTCGAGCAGATCGACGAGGGCCCGCGTGAGGCCATGCGCGCGGGCGGCGCGGGCCGTGGGAGCTGGTGGCCGGCGTGCTGCCGCAGGTGCTGCCCGCGTTCGTGGCGACCGCGCTGCACCGGCTGGACATCAACCTGCGGGTCTCGGTCGTCCTCGGCTTCGTGGGTATCGACGGGCTCGGCCGCGCCATCGCGACCGGCTGCTGATCGTGTGTGTGCGGGGCATCCCCGATCTGGTGCTGGCGATCGTGTTCGTGGTGATCACCGGGCTCGGTGCGGTCGCCGGGGTGCTCGCGCTGGGCGTCGGTGCTGTCGGGCTGCTCGGCAAGCTCGTCGCGGACTCCGTGGAAGAGGTCGACCCGGGTGTCGAGGACGCGCTGCGCGCCACGGGATCGAGAACGAGCAGCTGCYCCGACCGGGCGCCGAGCTGCCGATCGAGTTCGCGCTGCTGTCCTTCGAGGGCAAGCTGCGGGCCGCGGGCGTGACGACCGTGTTCCACGGCATCTCCTTCGAGGACACCCACCACGACATCCCGCGCAGCGTGGGCCAGGCGGAGAAGACGTGCGAGGCGATCGATGCTTATACCGGCGGGCTCGTCGACCACCGGATCCTGTACCGGCTCGACGTGCGCAGCCCGGAAGCGCTGTCCGCGCTGGCGCGGCGGTTGGACCAGGTTCCCGACGGCGCCCTGGTCTCCCACGAGGACCACACCCCGGGCCAGGGCCAGTACGCCGTCCGCGAGCACTACGAGCGCTATTTGATGGGCAGCCGCGGCATGTCCGACGCGGAGGCTCGCGAGCATGTCGACCAGCTCATCGCCGACCGGGACGGCAGGCTCGACATCCGCGAGGAGGCCCTGGTCTGGCTCGCCGCGCGCTCGGCGCGAATCCGGCTGCTCGGGCACGATCCCAGCTCGGCCGCCGAGATCGCCGAGCTGCGGGACCGCGGCTGCGCGGTCGCCGAGTTCCCCACCACGATCGAAGCGGCGGAAGCCGCCCGCGCCCACGGACTTCCCGTCGTCATAGGCGCCCCGAACATCCTGCGGGGACGTTCCCACAACGGCAACGCCTCCGGCCGTGACCTGGTCGGCCGCGGCCTGGTGACCGCGCTGGTGTCGGACTACCTGCCCTCCGGTCTGCTCGCGGCCGCCATGCTGCTCGCCGAGCAGGGGCTCGCCACCCTGCCGGCCGCCATCGGCCTGGTGACCGCCGGGCCGGCCGAGGTCGCCGGACTTCCCGACCGCGGTCGGCTCGAGCCGGGGCTGCGCGCTGACTTTGTGCTGGTCGAGCCGCGCCGCCCGTGGCCGGTGGTGCGGTCCGTGTTGTCATCCTGGGGTGTCTGGTGACAATCGGGGGTGCGGCGGTGACCCGGTGGCCGGTTCCCGAGCCGGAGATTCCGGCCGGGACGGATCCCGCGCTGGCCGCAGCCGCCCGCGCGGCGGTGGGCGCCTTTCGCGATGCGCGCGAGCGGTATACGCGCGCGGAGCTCGCCGAGAAGGTCGGCATGGGCGCCGACGGCACCCTCACCACGCGTCTGGACCTGCTGGTCGACACCGCCGTGGCGGAGGTGGTGAACGCCCAGCGGGTCAACCTGATCAGCGAGGAGATCGGTGTCATCGACAACGGTTCGRCGGTCACGCTCGTGGTCGATCCGGTCGACGGCACCGCCAACGCGGTCGCGGAGGTGCCGTTGTCGGCCTTCTCCGGCGTGGTCGCCGTCGACGGCAGGGCGACCGAGGCCCTCACCGTACGTATGGTTGGACACCGGCCGCGGCTGGCATGCGAAAGTCGGCCTCCCGTCGCCCTACTGGACAACAGGCCGGCGCGCACTCGACGGCGCCGCGGTCAGCCTCCTGCGGCCGCAGGCCAAGAACGAGGCGGCGTGGCTGCGGGTAAGCCGCCGGGCCGCGCGGGTGCGCATCCTGTCCAGTAGCTGCCTGGAGGCCGCCCTCGTGGCGCAGGGCTCCACGGACGCCTTCGCGGACGCCGGCTCGGACACGCACCGCATCATGGACATCGCCGCCGCGTCCGTGCTGGTCCCGGCGGCGGGCGGCGCGGTGATCGACGCCTTCGGCCGCCCGGTCGAGATCGTCCCCGACCTCAGCCGCCGATGGTCCGGCGTGATCGCGGCGACCCCGGAGCTGGCGCACCAGCTCGCGGACGAGATCAGCGGCTCTTCCTACTGATCCGTTCGCGTTACCCGGCCTTTTCCCGGGGAACGGCGCGTCGCCGCCGCTGGTTGCCTGCGCCGGCATGATGGTGAGCCGGACAGCAGGTGACGCACGACAACAGCCCGCCGGCGCATGCGCATACGACCGGACCGTGTTCGGCGACGAGCCGATCAGCCGGTGATGCTCAAGAAACTCCTTGACCGGCCCGATTGGCAGACGGTCCTCCGTCCACTGCGACGCTCCTCGTCGTCGGCGGCGACCAGCTCGCCGCCGGGGGTGCGGCCGCTCCTTGCGGATGATGACCCGTATCCCCGGCGGCCAGCGTCCACACCCGTTTCTGGACCACCAGCCGCCGGGAGATCGCCGGCAGGGTCTTCTCCACGCCGTCGACCGGATCGAGCCGATCGCGGCCATGTACGCCGCGGGGGCAGAAGCCGCTGTCGCCGGTCATCACCCGGACCAGATGGCCTGGAACGGGACAGCGCGGCCACCGGCTCGGCCCGGTCGATCCGGTCATGGTCGCTCCCAACGCCGTCACCATCCTCGCAGCCTGCCGGTTCAACAGGTCCGTGCCGCAATGGTCTTCGTTGATCTCCTGGTCGCCGATCAACACGTTGCTCTCATAGGACCTGTTGACCAAGTTCCTCTCGTTCCCAGCGCACCCGCCGGAACCCGTCAAGCGGCCCAGATCGATGATCGTAAACTTGATCGAATTTTGATTACTGCAAGCGTTTTCTAGGTCGCACCCACTTTGGATCATGGGGAAGCGTGATCCGATGCGCACKATCGGGTGAGGCGGAGTCGCGGCCATGTGCCTGTAGCCTGCAGATTCAGGGAAGCCTCGCGTGTGTGGCGACCATTACCTCCAGGGATGCGGACGGCGAAGTAGACTTAAGGCCGATTAAGATCGGTATGCGCTTGCATACCGATGGCGGCATCCGCGCAGGAGGCAGGAGGCAGGAGGCAGCGGTGGCAGACGGCCAGCACCAGCCCGGCGGGGAGCGGACGTCGACTGACGTCAACCCTAAGGTTGTGGTCGCGGCGTTGCGAAGGGATCCGGCGATCCGGTTGCGGGTCCTTGTTCATCACGAGACGACCACCAGGTTGCTGGCACCACTGCGCGAGCTGTGCCGGGTGGCCGTCGACGACGGTGAGACCACTGTCGTCAACGCGATCAGCAGCGTGGGAGCGCACCGGCTCGACCTCTCATCGCGGGCTGTGACATCGGGTTCGGTGATATCAACAATCTGATCCACCTCGTCCGCGAGTACGAGCACGCAGGTGTTTACGCTGTGTGAATTGAGGACAAGGCATTCCCTAAGAGRAACAGTTTCCCGCCCGGTCAGGAGCTCGCCGAYGCAAACGAGTTCGTCACTAAAATTATGATGGTGAAGGATGTTCTCCAGGGCAAGGGCTTCATGTTGATCRCCCGGGTGGACTCCCCGATCGCGGGAACCGGCGAGGAGGACGCGATCTGGCGGGCCACTCTGTACCGGTGGTCCGGTGCTGAATCTTGCGCGTCGTTTTCGCGGCGGTGGATGCCGCTCTCCCCAGCATTCTCGAGTCCGGTTCCGCCRCCATCGAGTCGCGGCTCGCCTCAGTCGCCCAGGTGCTCGAGATGATTGGAAACGGCAAAGTGACCGCCGCTGACATCGCCTTCGCCGAGGAGGTGAAGCGCCGGCGCGCAGGGTAGGTCCATGAGCAATGCCGCCGGTGGCCTGACAGGCGGTTTTACTCGCCGTAACCAGCGCCGCCCGAGTGCGGGCACTCAGGCTGGTCAACCCCATGACGACAGTGTGTGTTGACGATCGAAGGAAGGGCCATGGAGAACGTGTCTGACAATGCCAACGATCGTGCGGACGCCGAACTGCGACGCCGCTTGGAGGAGGACGTACACGCGGCGGCCATGCACGACGGGCTCGACGTCCCGCCCTCCACCTGGCACGGTTTGGAGGTGGCAAGGCGGGCCCGGGGCCCGATGACGAGCTGGGAGTACAACCGCGCGCGGCTGGCCGACACACTCGACGCGGTGGCAAGTCACATTCCCAGCCTTGATCGGGCCATACTGGACTGGGCCGTGGCCGCCAAACTCCCTGGCCAGTCGTTCTTCGACGCCTGGGAGCGGGACGGCTACCAACTGCCCGGGTTGCGGCAACACTCCAAGCTGCTAGAAGCGTGCATCACGGCCGCAAACCCTCAGCCAGCGGACGTCGTCCTAGATCTCGGTTGCGGCGACGGCGCGCTCGTGGCCAGGCTCCCGCTCGTCGCGCGTCTGGACCTGCTCGACARCAGCGTGCGGATGCTCGAGCGCGTCCCACTGAGCCGGCCGGGCAGGAAGGAGACCCGACTGGTCCACGCCGATTACCTCGACTACAGACCGGACACACGGTACGATGCGATCATCGCGGTCATGTCGTTGCATCACGTCRACCACGACCAGATTTCTCGGGCCCTGGAAAAATGCTACCGGGAGCTTTTCCCTGGTGGCCGCCTGGTCCTTGGCGAGACATTTCTCGACRCCTCGGCACTATCGAGCCAGAACGACATCGACGATGTCTGCGACGTCTACTATCGGAAGATAGTCAATGCTGCGGAGCAGAACTGTTACCGCCATGCGCTCAAGGACGCACAGATACTCGACCGGATCCTTCGGCGCTCCGGGGAGTACATGCGGACTCGGGAGCAGTGGAGAAGGTTGCTGACACGGGCGGGATTCTCGGTGAAAGCCAGCCGGACGACTTCACCCGAGATCCGCTACGGCTACCTGCTGGCCGTTCGTCCTCCCGAGGACGACCAGTAAGTCGRCCGGTCGTGAAGCATCTRCGCCCGGGGTAGGTCCATGAGCAACACCGCCGGCGGTCTGACACCGGGTGTTCACCCGCTGAACCAGCGCCACCCGAGTTCCTGGCACTCTAGCTTGGACGGCGCGGAATCAATGGGCCGGAATGATATGAGGAATCGTTATGGAAGAGAGTGCCGTGAACAAATCTGAGGCTGAATCTGATGCGGAAGCCCTGGCACGGGCCTACGAGAAATCGCGATCCGCTGTTCCGCTTCATCCGCGGCGGGAAGCCCTGGTCGGCGGCCATGCGGTCCGCATTGGGCGTGTGTTCAGCGACACACGTCCGGTTTCCGTAAGCGCTTGCAGTAGAGTTGCCATGCGAGCTCGGTCGCTGGGATCTAGTTCGCCTGAGGGGTTGGCCGGGGTTCCGGCGGCCCCAGGGCTCTTGCAAGGATGCGATTCGGTCGGTTTAGCCAGCTCTGTCGGTTTCGGGTGATCGGTCCTGGTAGAGCGGTATGGGGGACCGCGGGCACGGCTGGACCACGTGTCGCGGACACGAAAGCAGGCACGCCGCTTGTAGATCACGGAGATGTCTTATGTCCTCGTGGTCTGGAGTGCGGCGTGCCTGTGGGCGCATTGTCGCGCGCCGCGGCCGGCGCGRCCGAGCTGATCGAACGCGACGGCCGCACCTGGCATGAGGAGGACTCCGAGTGAGACACCCTCTGTCAACCCTCAGGCGGCCCGGTTCGAGCGCGTGGGCGCGGCAGACAGACCGGCTACACCCACAACACGATCGCGCGGGGTCGCTGGCCGCCCATCCCTGACTCGCCATCAGTCCCCGGCGTAGCCACCGGGACCCGCCGCCGGGACCCGCCACCCGGTCAGCCCGCCTGGCGACCGGGATCACCGTGCCCGGAGCCTACGTCAAGTTCCACCGCCTTCTGCAAGGGCTTACACTCAAGCTGGCGGTAGGCGTTTACGGAACCCTCGGTGGCCACCGCCACACCTGCTCGACTCGGGAGGTCCCTCTTTGTCCGCCACGCCCCAGCGCTCCCCAAGCCCTCGGTCCGCTCCCCGAGGAGACGCATGACCTCCGCAGGTGCGCTCGACGGCAAGGTGGCCGTCGTCACCAGTTCCAGCAAGGGGATTGGCCGTGCGTTGGCGACCGGCCTCGGTCAGGCCGGCGCAAACGTGGTCGTCAACTACAAGAACGACCGCGCGGGCGCCGAGCAGACGTGCCGGCGTATACAGGAGGCAGGCGGCATCGCCGTGGCGGTCGGCGCTGACGTAGGCGTCCCCGAGGACGCGCAGCGGTTGATCGACACGGCCCATTGCGAGCTTGGCAGCATCGATGTGCTCGTCAACAACGTCGCGCATGTCCGTCTTGGCCCGGCACAAGCGACGACTCTCGAGGACTGGGGCGACGCCATCAGCACCAACCTTCGGGGCGCCTTCCTGACGACCATAACCGCGGTGGCCGCAATGGGGGAGCGGGGTGGATCTATCATCAACATCTCAACCTGTGCCGACACCCTGATGCTCCGATACCACGCCGTCTACACCGCATCAAAGGGCAGCCTGGAGGCGATGACACGCCACCTCGCCCTGAGGCTCGCGCCGCGTGTGCGCGTCAACGCCATCGCGCCCACGGCCACGCGTATGGAGCGCAACTGGCAGGACAACCCCGACTTCGATCGAAGCTGGAGCGCCGTCATTCCGCTGGGCCGCATGGCGACGCCCGAGGACTACATCGGCCCGCTGGTGTTCCTGGCGTCGGACGCCTCGTCGTTCGTCACCGGGGAGATCCTCCACGTCGACGGGGGCTGGACACTCCAGGGCCCTGCCCCGGACATGCGGCACTACGACTTCGAGACGGACCGGCATCGCGGGCGAGGAGGCCCTGACAGATCTTGAACTGCTGCTTGCGGCGTTCCGCGAGTCCATCGTCTCGCGCGGGCTGCGGATCGCCGCGCTGGGGCTGCTACGGGCCCCACTCTCCTACATAGCCATCGACAAGGAGCCATCCGCGACGGCACCGCATAACGACGAGCGCGCCATAAGAAGGTGTTTGAGATCGTCGGTTGGACGATGGGACCGCGGGCGGCATAAGCCGGCGGAGTTATGTTGTTCCGCTCGCGGGGCGGCACGTCGTGTCACGGATCTCGATGCTCACGGGCAGCACGACCACTTCCGAGGCGTCCAGGTTCTGGG